>CAYYMA010000030.1:0-10619 GCA_964472805.1 uncultured Methanomassiliicoccales archaeon
CGTTATTGGTATACCTTAATGTGCAGACCACTTTTTAAATTGGGCAGATTTCTATTACTTTTTCTAGGTCATCCTCTCTAACTGCAAATTCTACTTTTATTTCGTCTGCAATAGATAATTCGTTTCTGTTGCCTACGTATGGATTGGATCCATCCAATGGCCTCCATGTTCCTGTGACCTTGGTCATAGAGAACGCCATATCGTATCCAGGGTATATGGGGACTATTGATTCGTTAACCCTCTCAGTAAGTTCTTTTACAAACTCTTCAGGAATGTAAACGGCTATTTTGAAAATGTGATCCATAATACGCTATAGACATTGAATAATAAAACACTGCGAAATGATTTGCTAACTTACGTTTCGTTATAGGGCTGCATTGTTTTGATATCCATTGAACAAAAAACATATGATAAATGGATAACCGGTTAATTTTTTTAATTGAACGAATCGCTTCTTTCTTTAGAAGGTCTTGCGATAGTATTTTCAGTAATAGGGGGGGCGCCTATCAAGAGCCTTTCAACATCATCGAGTCTTTCTTGCATGCCCTTCTCCATTCTTTTGGCACCAAAGTTCAAGACAGAAGTACTTAACCATGTAGCTAAGAAACATACTGGAGGAATCACATAAATGAAGCCGCAGACTATTCCCGTAGCCTTTTTCAGTTTAGAAAGGCTGTTTATCTTTGTAACAAGAGGTTTTTCACTGTCGTCAGGAAGGCGGTGTGATATTGACCTATACATCATCTTTTGTCCGCCCCAGATAACTTCCATGCTCCATTGTAGTTCGCAAAACACTGGAGCAGGATTACCTACAGCAATCGTTTTCTTGTTCAGTACAGATTTTCTAAAGTCTTCGGCGGTGTTGCCTTCGAATTCTGTCCAATTGTAACCTGTAGTGTATACAGAATGTGCATCACTACCAGATATCGGTGCCCACCTTTTTGGATATTTTTCCATAACGGATTTAGCAAAATTGTTGGAATACGAATCGACATGTCCGCCGTTCATTACTTCAAAACCATCAATATCTAACGAGAATATTTTTTCTTGTAGGCCTGCGACATGAAAACTGAAAGGATGAGGAGCTATCGTTAAACCTCCTTGAGATCTTACGATATCTATCGTCTCTTCTGCTGAAAGGCCTTCAGGTACGCGTTCATTAAGGAACAGTCCTATGATTTCGCCGTCCGTTGTAGTGATCTCTTCACCTATTACGACCTCTATGTCATCAAATTTCTTGGCGTATTCTTGAGCTTTAAAAGCACCGACGATTTCATCGTGGTCGGTTATACAGAGCACGTCCATACCGTTTTTTCTAGCACAATCAACCTGTTGAGCAGGAGTAGATACAGATTCAGGGAACTTCATAAGGCCTAATCTTGCTACGCCAGAATATTCTGTGTGCACGTGTGTGTCTGCCTTTCCCATCTCTCCAATGTTCTTTAATAAATATTACTTCTATATAACGATTGATAATAATTGAGTCTTTAATATTCAGATGTGTAAATTAAAAACAGCGTATTTTTCATATTTTTATGAAATAAGTCCTTCAGAATATTTTTGAAAATATATTTCGTTCATTCATTAAATCAAAAATTATTATCGAATATACAAAAAAGCTTACTTACGTTCAAAACTTATTGTTTTCTTGTAACCCTGTCATCGATACTTTGTTTTTTTATATTACGGGATATGTATCAGTTTGTTATTATCCTAAGATCAAGAGTAGTAATATTGACCTTCTGACTTTTGTTCTCTGTCCAACCGCGAACCAGTTTTATTGATCCTTGGCCTATGACTTTCGGGATCTCTTCTAAAAGTTATGTCGACGGCTGAAAGGAACTTGTTCATGCCGTCCCTCATGTCATAAGGCCCTTCTCCAGTTCCTTGGCATCCTGGTTCTCCTCCGAAGACCATCATAGAATCCGAGACCATATCCAGGAAATATATGTCGTGGTCCACGACCATTCCGCTGCGTCCTGATTTCTCCATCATTCTTCTGATGGTTCTAGCTGCATTCATTCTTTGATTAGAATCAAGATAAGCGGAAGGCTCATCAAAAAGATACATATCGGCATCCGAAAGAAGGCACATTGTTATTGCCACTCTTTGTAGCTCTCCACCTGATAGGTTGGTAACTTGTTTATCCATGAGATATTTAACACTAAGAGGATTGATCACTTCGCCTTCGAAGAAACTAGATGTTACTCTTTCATAATCCTGACGATATAACATATCTCTAACGGTACCGTCGAAATCGCCTGTTATGTACTGGGGTTTGTATGCGACTTTAATTTTACCGTCTATGGAACCCTTATCAGGTTCAATAACTCCGGCCAGCATTTTTACGAACGTCGTTTTACCAGTAGCGTTCGGTCCTACGACACCTACTGTTTCACCCATCTTGATCGAACCGCCCACGACATCGAGCTTGAATTCGCCGAAATCTTTACTGAGTCCTTCAAAGGATAGTAGATCAGCTGTTACCCAGTCTCCCCTAGGTGGAGACGCAAAGAATTCTATCGGAGTGTCTCTAAAACGTATGTTCTCTTCTGGAAGATAACCGTCCAAATATACGTTTATGGCAGTTCTAACCTGTCTGGCTTTGGTGAAAACACCGTATGCCCCCTCCATACCATAAACGACGCTGACAACGTCTGCAAGGAAGTCCAATATTGCTAAATCGTGTTCTATAACTACGACTTGTTTGTCTACGCTCAGTTCTTTGATGATGCGGGCCACCTTAACTCTCTGGTATATGTCTAGATATGAGGTTGGTTCATCGAAAAAGTATACGTCGGCGTCTTTCATTACCGTGGCGGCCATGGCTAATCTCTGCATTTCTCCACCAGAAAGTTTTGCAATATCTCTATCAAGTAATTCAGTCAAATCAAATAATTTGGCCGCTTCTTCCATAGTCAATCTTCCTTTTATCTTTGAAAGAAGACCTTTAACTGGACCTGTTACTGTTTTCGGTATAAGGTCAACATACTGCGGTTTAATTGCCGTGCGGATTTTTCCACCGTAAATTTCTGTAAGATAGGATTTAACTTCTGTACCGTCATAATGTGCCAGTACATTTTCTTTGGAGGGAGGGTCATCGTAATTGCCTAAATTAGGTACTAATTCTCCTGAGAGGATCTTTATCGCAGTGGTCTTTCCGATTCCGTTCGGTCCGAGTATTCCAGTGACGACTCCTTTTTTGGGAACTGGTAGGCGATAGAGTCTGAACGAGTTTTCACCATATTGGTGAACCATTTCGTTCTTAAGTTCATCCGCTAGCCCTATTATTCTTATAGCGTCAAACTGGCACTTGTTGACGCATATACCGCATCCCTGACAAAGAGATTCGGATATGATGGGTTTACCTTTCTCTCCGAATACTATGCATTCTACGCCAGTTCTAACTAACGGGCAAAAATTGTAACATTCTTTGTTACACTTTCTATTCTGGCATCTATCCTGCATAATGACGGCTATACGCATATCTTCTGCTAGACACACTTAAGATATAATATTTAACCGTATTAGGGTAAGATAAGAGGTATTTCGAGAAGTAATGGTTTTATTAGATTTCGATGAGGGCGATAAGGACATTAGGATCCTTACGGGAGATTACAAGAAGGCCATAAGACACATTGCATTACCCATTGCTTTCGCATTGGCGATTCTTCAGATTAATATCCTTGTTGATACGTCCTGGGTGGCAGGGCTTGGCGCGGACGCCATGGCCTCAATAAGTATAGTGTATCCTGTGTTTGCTGCAGTAATGGGAATAGGGAGTGGCCTAGGTATCGGAGCTTCCGTCGCTATTGCAAGAAGCATAGGGAAAAGAGACAAACGTGAGGCGGAGGCCAGAGGAGGCCAGGCGTTGCTTATTTCTATACTCGTATCGGTCGTTCTCACGCCGATACTTCTGGTCACAATGGAGTCTTCCATAATTCTTATGGGTGGTTCTGAAGTTCTTGGACTATGCATGGATTATGCTATTCCACTGTATCTTTTCACATTTGTGATAATTTTTAATGGTGTGATCACCGGCGTTATACGTGGTGAAGGTGCTGCAAAACGTTCGATGTACATACAGGTGCTCTCTGCCGTATTGAACATTATTTTTGATCCCATACTAATATACGGGTTCGGGATGGGCGTCGCAGGTGCCGCATGGGCCACCGTTATTGCTTTTAGTTCTTCTATCGTAGTGGGACTATATTGGTATTTTATAAAGAAGGACATGTTTTTGAAAATACGGCCTTCCGACTTAAAGTACAGTCGGAAAGATATGTCAGGTGTTCTCCGCGTAGGATTTCCAGAAGCCATAGAGCTTTCCGTCATGAATTTATTTAATATTTTCTTAAACTTTATTGTTATCGTTGTTATGGGAACGATCGGTGTCGCATTGTATTCTACGGGATGGAGGGTCGTGTATCTATTGATGGTTCCCGCTCAAGCTGTCGGAGTGGCGATAGTCTCAGTATGTTCTGCTCAATACGGGGCGGGTCAATATACAAAGATACGTGACACCTTTCTTTACGGCATGCGTACGACTTTCTTTTTATCAATAATCCTGTCCGTGATTCTTTTTATAATTGCTGACATAGTTGCGGTGGCGTTCACGTACGAAGCAGGGCTTTCTGAAGTAAGGGGCGAAATGGCTCATTTGATTAGAATATTTTCTATTTTTGTGCCTGCAATGTCTGTGATATACACGAGTTCGTCGATTCTATTGGCACTGGACCGTGCAAACATAGCTTTAGCATCGTCTTTTCTCCGTAACGTCATGTTGATAGCATTTTTTGCTATTGCAGCCTACATTTTCAACACAGCTAACTCTTTATGGTGGTCTTTTACAATCGGCGAGATAATCGGAGGAGTAATGATGCTTTCACTGGCACTATGGAAACTGGGCGTATTCGAACGCTCTATGGGATTAGCCAGAAAGTTATAATCTGAAAGAACATCTCTTCACTATGCATGGGGGAGGTTCAACGATAAAGGATTCATCTAAAAATATCCTCGGTGATCCGAAAAAGGCAATCTTTATGATGTCTTTCCCTATAGCGCTGGCACTGTTAGTACAGTATCTTAACAGCATAGTGGATATGTTCTGGGTCTCGGGTCTTGGAGCGGATGCTTTGGCCGCGGTCAGTATTGTTACACCGATATACTCTGTAATAATCAGTATTGGGAACGGAATAGGCATAGGAGCTTCCTATGCAATATCCAAACTTATCGGCGCTAGAGATAAAAAATCCGCATCACAAGCATCTTCTCAAGCCTTAGTTCTAACGCTGATGGCTGGAGTTCTATCGATTATCGTTTTAATGGTAATTGTAAAACCATTAATGATTTATATGGGTGCAGAAAGCATACTGGGTCTTTGTATAAATTATGCATATCCTGTGATAATCGCTTCTCCACTTCTTATGATGGGTGGTATCTTTGCGGGATGTTTGAGAGGTGAAGGTGCAGCCAATAGGGCCTTTATCATTTTGGGAATAGCTGCTGTGTTCAACATGATTCTGGATCCGATATTGATATATTGGTTGGGCATGGGAATAGCTGGAGCGGCATATGCGACAGTTCTAGCTGCGGCGATATCCATGATACCTGTTGTTTACTGGTATCTTATCAAGAAGGATGTTCTAATTCCTATTATTCTTAAAGGGTTCAGATTTTTAAGAAAGGAAATAAGATCGATATCTGAAGTTGGTCTTCCGCAGACCATTGAACTAGTTTTCATGTCTCTTATGTCCGTGTTCTTTGTTCGTTCGATATCCCAAGCAGGAGGGACGGACCTTGTTGCTGTTTTCGAAATAACATGGAGGATAGCGTTAATTCTTATGGTTCCTGCTCAAGCGATAGGTACCGCATTGGTACCGATACTTTCGGCGTCGTTCGGAATGAACGATAAAAATAGAGTTAATAACACCTTCAATTACGGACTGAAAGTATCTGTAATCATAATGATCCTATTAGCCGTATTAACTTTTCTTTTAGCACCATATATCGCTCAGTTCATGACGTTATCTGAGGATTCGATAATGCTTCGTTCCTCGATCAGAGAGATGCTTATTGTATGTACTCTATTTTTTCCTGCCTTTTCATTGATACACGCATCCGCATCTTTGTTACAGTCAATGGGTCACGGTATCACATCACTAATTCTGACTGTCGTAAGAAATGCAGCGATTGCTGCGATATATGCAGTACTTTCAGTATATTCCGTTGCTTCGTACATGTGGTGGGGAATGACAATAGGTGAGATCGTTTTCGGAATATTGGCGTTATTAATTGCAATTCTAATCTTCAAGAAATATCGTGTTCCTGTAACAATATAATTATCAATAATGACATATACAAGCTATATTTTACTTTGAACTATGGCTGTAGGGATGACCAAAGGTACTGAGATACTACTAGGTGATCCAAAAAAAGCCATGATAAGTATGATGATTCCCGTCATCGTTGCACTTACTTTTCAAAGTCTGAACAGTGTCATCAATTCCGTTTGGGTCACCGGGCTGGGACCCAGTGCTTTAGCAGCTGTAGGAATTGTTTTTCCTCTTCTAATAATCATAATGTCAATAGGTAACGGCATCGGTGTAGGTGCTTCCCAGACCGTTGCTATGCACATAGGCATGAACGATAAGAAAGGTGCCGATAAAGCTGCGGCACAGGCTATCGTTTTGACTCTCATCGCAGGTGTGGTGCTCGCCGTCGTTCTAGGCATCTTTCTAAGACCTGTTCTAACAGTAATGGGCGGCGGAAACATAATTGATGATTGTTACAATTACGCCCTACCGTTAGTCTTATTTGCGCCGATAATGATGCTCAGTGGGCTTTTCTCAAATCTGCTGAGGGCTGAAGGAGCGGCTAAGAAATCCATGGCCATCCAAATATTAACTGCGTGTATCAATCTAGTAATCGATCCTTTTTTCATTTACAAACCGTTCGGTTTCGGATTAGATATGGGTATCGCCGGAGCATCTACTGGTATGATAGTTGCGATGGCAATCGGACTTATCTTGGCCATATTTTGGTTCAGAAGTAAGGACGCTACTTATCTTACGCTTTCATTTAAGAAATTTAGATTCGATCCCGTTATCGACAAGCAGATATTCACTGTCGGAATACCCGCAAGTTTGGAAATGATGACCATATCTATTATTGCGATAGTCATGAACAACGTACTCCTTTGGGCTGGGGGAGACCTAGGAGGGGACGATGCTGTCGCAGTATATTCCAGCAGCTGGCGTATTATCACTATATTGATGATACCGTTGATGGCTACCGGTAGTGCGATGGTTCCTGTTTGTGCTGCGGCATACGGAGCGAAGCGTTTCGACCGTGTAGAAGAAGCTTATCGTTTCACTATGAAACTCGTCATAGTGATAATGCTGATACTTAGTGTATTTACTGCTCTGACCGCAGAATACATGGTGACCATTTTCACTTATACGCCTGAAACGGCCCACCTACGTACGCCTATGACCCACGTACTGTTTGCAGCATGTGTGTTCTTACCATTTGCCAGCTGGGGTGCTACAGCGTCTGCGCTGTTCCAGTCGTTGACCATGGGTACGAAATCGCTTGTTTGTACCCTTATAAGAAATATTATGCAAGTCCCAGTATGTGTAATATTATTCACAATGACCGGAAGTCTCGATTCTATATGGATCGGTGTCGCCATAGGACAGATAGTTGGTTCGGTGGTCGCCGGCGTATGGGGGGAGAGCGTACTAAGATATTTTGTTAAGAACTCTGACCATTATCGTATAATCGAAGAGCCTTCGAAATAAGACGTTCTATCCACATTTTTATATGTGGCACGTTATTGCAAGAACGGTAACATGTCAAAAGTCTGTATAAACATCGCCTGGCCGTATGCTAATGGAAAGATACACCTTGGGCACGTGGCTGGTTCACTTCTGCCACCTGATATTTTCAGTAGATATAATCGTCTTTTAGGGAACGAGGTATTGATGGTAGGTGGTTCCGATCAACACGGTACTCCAATAACTGTAACTGCCGAAAAGGAGCACACGACGCCTCAAGCCGTCGCTGAAAAATATCATGAAATGAACAAGAAAGCTATCGAGGATCTTGATATCGAATACTCGCTTTTTAACAAGACTAATTGCAAGACTCATTACGACGTAGTTCAGAAAATGTTCTTGCAACTCTTAGAGAAAGGGTATCTTTACACCAAACAGACCGATCAATACTATTGTGTACCCTGTGGACGGTTTCTTCCGGACAGGTATGTTGAGGGTATATGTCCCGTATGTGCTGTTACTGATGTTAGGAGTGATCAGTGTGATAGTTGTGGTACTACATTTGAGACCGGGGACCTAAAAGAACCACATTGTATACAGTGTGGAAATGTCCCTGAAATTCGGAACACCGAACACTATTTTTTGAAACTTAGTGCGTTCAGAGAGAGACTTTTAGATTTTATGTCTGATAAGGACTATTGGCGTTCTAATGTCAAATCGTTTACCACCAACTGGCTTAACGAAGGTCTACATGACAGAGCAATAACCAGGGACATGTCCTGGGGAGTTCCAGTGCCAGTTGATGGTTGGGACGGTAAAGTTATTTATGTATGGTTTGACGCCGTAATCGGATATCTCAGTGCATCAATTGAACATTCAAAGATGATTGGTAAACCTGATCATTGGAAAGAGTATTGGATGGACCCAGATGTAAGACATTATTATTTCATTGGAAAAGACAATATTCCATTCCATTCCATTATTTGGCCTGCGATGCTTATGGGCGTAGGAGATCTCAATCTTCCATATGACATACCAGCTAACGAGTACTTGATGTTTGGAGGCGGTAAACTTTCTAAGAGCCGCGGCGGAGCGATAGATGTTAAATCTGTATTAAAACAATATAATGCAGATCTGATTCGTTACTATCTATCAATCAATATGCCTGATTCCCATGATTCTGACTTTTCATGGGACGATTTCAAAATAAAGATCAACAACGAATTGGTATCTGATCTAGGCAACTACTACCACAGATGTCTGAGTTTCACTCACAAGAATTTTGGTACCCTGCCAGAAGCAGCATCTGAAGTAGAATCAGCTGATGTTTTAGAAAAGATATCTTCTTCTTACGAAGAATATCAATTACATCTTTCTAAATGTGATTTCAAGAAGGCTTTGAAAGTCGTTATGGGCTTAGCTCATTATGCGAACAGATTCTTCGATGCTTCTAAGCCATGGGCCCTTGTAAAGAGCGATAAGGATGCTTGTGGTAAGGTCATGAACACAAATCTTCGTATCGTCAAGGCGTTGGCAATTATGGCTTGGCCGTTCATGCCCTCATCATCTGAGATGATATGGAAATATCTTGGGATCGAAGGAACAGTGGAGGAATGCGGATACAAAGGTCTGATTTCTCCGCTGACTGTAGGAACGGTTCTTGAGGAGCCGATACCAGTGTACAAAAAAGTAGAGTTCGAAGAAGATAAGAAAAAGGTCATTGAACCAGAACCTGAAATATCTGGTCCTTTTACAGACTTTAGAAAACTTGATCTCAGGGCGGGTACGATCCTAAATGTAAACGATCATCCTGACGCGGATAAACTTTATCTTATGAACGTGGACGTAGGCGAAGAGTCACCGAGACAGATAGTTGCTGGACTCAAGGCGTTCTATTCTAAGGACGATTTAATAAATCGTAAAGTAATCGTTGTATCCAATCTCAAACCAGCTAAACTACGTGGAGTAATGTCTTCAGGAATGCTTTTGGCGGCCGATGATGAGGATTTAGGAGGAACTACAGTACTTCTTTTGACTCCGTCTTTAGAGGTTCCCAACGGAACCAGGTTTTCATCTGGTATAGACTCTTTAACTTCACGCGTGGAGTACAAAGACTTCCTGAAGGTAATTATGAAAGTTTCCACAATTAAAGATGGAAAGTTCGCATACGGTTCGAGAGAGATCATTGTAACGAACGATTGTCCATCTACCGTTGTTGCTGTAATAGACGGAAATGAGACTGTACTACTAAGTGATGGTAACGGTAGCGTAGCCACCGTTGATCGCGATATAATGGATGGTGCTGGTGTAAGATGAAGGCAGACATTCACATTCATACGACGTTCTCTAATGATGG
Source organism: uncultured Methanomassiliicoccales archaeon (assembly GCA_964472805.1). Taxonomy (GTDB): domain Archaea; phylum Thermoplasmatota; class Thermoplasmata; order Methanomassiliicoccales; family Methanomethylophilaceae; genus VadinCA11. The sequence goes on from CAYYMA010000030.1 coordinate 10,135, forward strand.
TCTAATCGATCCTTATGATGTGATTGATATTGCATTGGAGCGTGGACTAGGGTGTGTAGCCATCACCGATCACAACAGCTTCGAAGCTTTTGATCTGATCAAGGACGACGGTCGCGTTATTGTTATACCCGCAGAAGAAGTTTCTTCGGCGGAAGGGCATATACTTGCTTACGGTATCGATTCACTTATTCCGTGTAGACTATCCGTAGTAGACACAATCGACGCGATACATGACGCAGGTGGTTACGCTTTTGCAGCTCACCCGTATAGGTGGCGTTCTGGGTTGGGTGAGAAAATAATTTTATCAAACCCATTCGACGGTATAGAGGTAGCTAACGCAAGGTCGTATCGAAAAGATAACAAAAAGGCGGCAGCTTTGGCGAAAAGAAAAGGTTGTATGGTATCTGCAGGTTCTGACGCCCACGCATCTGATTATTTAGGATCTGGATATCTTACGTTGTCTGATGATTTGACGTCATGGGAGG
>CAYYMA010000031.1:0-10344 GCA_964472805.1 uncultured Methanomassiliicoccales archaeon
GTAGCCCCTTGGCCTTAGCAATTAACTGTGCCTTTCCAAAATCTATTTTTTCCATAGCCATGTATATCCCTTCCGTTTGGCAAGACCAGTCCTACCATCCAGCAGAATTATCTGTGTCGATAGTATATAAACATTATTTAATTTTTTCAAAAAATAATAGTCTGGGACATATTCACGATATAGAAAACCTAAAAAAGCCAATAAATATGAACAATCAGACACCATAGCCTATATGATGCTTATAACCCGAATAGAGCTGGCGTCCACCGTTGAATCAGCCATGACCCCTGAGAAGGCTCTTCATGCCGGAAGGGCCGTAGGAACCAATTATAATAAGGTCACAGTGGGCATGAATCTTGATCAGAACAGTGGGATGATGCGGAACGCTTTCATATCCGGTCTTCTTTCCGTAGGTTCAAAAGTTTTTGATGCGGGATATGTACCTGCTCCCGCTGCTGTACTATCGGCTAGTCGATCAGATTGCTGTGCCATGATTGGAGAACCCAACATATACGGAGTAGTAAGCGGCATATCCTTACGTAATCCGGACGGTTCGATCTTCAGTGATCAACAGCTCAAAATTCTTGAAAAATATGACGTAAACACACCGCTTCCTGGGTATGAGTCCATAGGATTGATCAGAAGAAGTGACACAATCGTCAACAACTACTTAGAAAAATTCTTAGATGCGTGTGGAGAGATTGATTGTCCTGTTGTTATAGACTGTGGATGTGGCAGTACATCTTTGATAGCACCTCAAGCCTTAGCTGCCGCAGGTGCAGATATAATAAGTTTGAATTCACACCCAGACCGCACATATTATCCGAGATTTCTAGGCGTAGAACTACCCGAAGCTAAAGATGTACAGTCCTATGTCATGAACATGCCGGGTAGCATTGGCATACTTCTGAACGGAGACGGTACCCGTATGGCACTTATCGATGAGACCGCTAGATATGTTACGGGGAGTCAGATGCTGGCTCTTTTAGTAAAATTTATAGAGCCTACAAAATTAGTTGTTCCTGTGGATATGTCGTCCATAGTGGATCTGGCTTTTTGGAACGGGTTACCTGAAAATGAGGACCGTAAGATAGTTAGATGTGAATCCGACCTTGGTTCTTTAGCAGACACCATGAGAGAAGAAAAAGCCGATTTCGGCGCTCTCAGTGATGGGACCATTATACTTCCGGGTATGACAAAATGCCCTGATGGCATGTTCACCGCAGCAATGTTAGCCAAATATGCAAGTACGAACAGCCTAAGCGGAATTCTAGACGCTATGCCGCCATATTATACCGACGAAGCAAGAATACATTGTACAGGCAGTATGGAGGCTCTGGGACGTAAGATATCCAATGCCATCGATGATGTGGATTACATTGGATATGTTCATTCTAAAGGCTGGCGTGTCGACATGGATAATGGCTGGTTCCTCTTGAACTATCCCGACCAGGACGGGATAATGCATATAAAGATCGAATCTGACGATAAAGCTTACGCAGCAGGATTGTTGGAGCTAGCGAAAGATATCGTCAACAATAGTCTTAGGAGTCAGTGAACAACTTCAGATCTAACTGTTCCCCGCCGGAATTGTAAGCTTTCCAGCTATTACGATCGAAGGGCATACAGGTTATGATGTGTACTCCCCCATAATTTGCAAAATAATCAAGGTCCGCATCGGATGGTTCGTTAGAATATCCAGGATGTGAATGTACAGTACCGACCAAGCTGAAATCAACGGGGGCCATCCATTCGTTCATGAAACTGTGTGAATCTCCGTAAACGGTACCTGGTACAAAGATCAATTCTGCAATTATTCCATCATCTTCTCTTAGCATACATAGGAATTCATCGGGGTATGTCGATTTAGCCGACTCGTTGAATGCGTCTATCAGTTCTACATGTATTCCACGGATTTTTTTCATATCGCATTCACCAGTTTATCCCTAACGTGAGAATAAAAGTCCTTATCGAGTTTGATGAAAAGAGCATGGTCCTCGGCTATAGAGAATTCAGCATAAGTTTCACCAAGCATCTCATATTCGTGCTGACCATCTATTACTATCAAACATCCTTTGTCCATTACCGCTTCGATCGTTATCTTAGCTGTGGATGGAACCACAAAAGGACGGGAGGCAAACTTAAAGGCCGCCATAGGAACGATGATGAACGCTTCTACGCCAGGATCTGTTATCGGCGCACCAAGGCTCATCGCGTAACATGTCGAACCTGTCGTAGTAGAGACTATTACTCCGTCAGCCCGCACTTCTGTTGCTAAGTGCTCGTTCACATAGATCTTGAACTGCCTTATCTTGGCGACGGAATCGGTATGCACCACGGCCTCGTTCACCGCCTCTACAAGATATTTGCCATCGTGCCAGGTTCTTAATTTAGCTCTTTTTTCTACTGTATATTCGCCGCGTCTAAGACAAGCAATACTTTCCTCTATCTCCTTCGGCTCGATCTCTGCCAAGAACCCCACGCCTCCTGCGTTGATCCCTATGACTGCAGCCTTAGTGTGTTGGAATGCCCGCAATAAAGTTCCGTCCCCTCCGACCACGATCAATATATCGGCTTCTATGTCATCGAGTGGCAAACCTTTCATTCCCATAATTTTCGCTGCAGACGTATCCAGAGTCACATTCTCGCCCTTCAGGGCTTCATAGGTCCTACGAACATAATCTGCGACCTGTGGAATGTTCTCATTGGCATATATCGCATAGCGTGCGGCTCCATGTTCCTCTACGTAAGGTCGCATAACATGATCGAAGACCTCTTTGCAAGAACAAGCAAGGAAACTAGAATGTGCCCTATTGTCAAGAGGCATATCCAGAATGTTCCCTCCGATATCAAAGACCTCACCCCCTGCTTCTCTAAGTATCAATGAACTTGCTGCGATATCCACAGTACGGACTCCGCGACTGTAACTCACAGTATCCATGTAATACAGATCAGCACTTCCCATAGCCAGCAACGACATCTCCAGTGATGCACATCCCATAGAACGGGACGTCTTTACGTTCTTGGCCATTGCGTAAGCCTCATTGGGTGCCACGTTGCCCATGTATATTAGTGCGAACAGATTTGAAAAATCAGGTTTTCTTACGTGAATTTTCCTACCATTGTAATACGCACCCTCACCCTTGAACGCCCAGAACTCGTCGCCTGTGGCAAGGTTACGGATGAACGCAGTGTGCATACCACATAAAGAACCAGAACCAACAGCCATAGAGACAGAATAGAACGGAATCTCGGCGATAGAATTACTCGTACCATCAACAGGATCTAGAACAAGTACATCCGATCCGCCGTTATCTACGAAGCCGATCTCCTCGCTGAGGACGTTTATCGGAATATTGTGAGATTCAATGTATCTGAGGACCGCGTTCTCTGCTATCTTGTCGATCTCCGATGTAGGCGTACCATCATCGCCGATGCATACTTCGTTACCTCTGTTGCACGGTTCAGGTATCAGAGATACTGCGTCCTGTACAGCATCAGCTATCTCCCGTAGAGTCTTCAAATCCATGCCACCCCATGGACATACCGCCCTATTTAGGGTTTGCAATGTACAGCACAGGTATTTCTAAAACAATGACATTTATCGGAATATGAAGCCTCTAGATGACCTGCCCGGTGTTTTTACCGAAAGAGGTAATCTTTACACTCTATCTCTCTGTCCTGGCAAACGTATCTACGGTGAGCGCGTAGTGACCTTTGAAGAACAAGAATACAGAGAATGGTCCCCTAGGCGCAGTAAACTTTCTGCGTATCTTACCAATAAAGGAAGATGTTTTCCCTTCACCGAAGACAGCCGCGTCCTTTATCTTGGTGCTTCTAGCGGTACCACCGCATCACATATCGCTGACATATGTAACAAAGGGTCCCTGATATGCGTAGAGATCTCTACAAGGATGTTCCGGGACCTAGTACCAGTATGCGAAACGAGAATGAACATGATGCCTATACTCGGTGACGCTACCCGTCCGAACGATTATGGATTTGCTTCTGATAGAATAGACATCGTCTATCAGGATGTGGCACAAAAACATCAGGCCGAGATAGTTGCCGACAATGCTGATGCGGTTGGAGCAAAATTCGGGATGATCGCCATAAAATCTAGATCCGAAGACGTGACCGCATCTCCAGAACGTATTTTTAGAGAATCTGAAAATGTTTTGAAAAACAGAGGATACAAAATACTGGACTCTGTTATACTTGACCCGTATGAGAAGGACCATGCCATGATTGTTTTTGGGGTGTGAAGATGAGGACCGTTTACACTGTGGCTTTTCTAAATGAGAAATTTCTGATGGTCTTTAACACCAAAAGAAACGGATGGGAAATGCCTGGCGGGAAAATAGAGTGCCAAGAAGATATCATTAAAGCAGCTAAAAGAGAATATGCGGAAGAAGCAGGATACGATATAGATATCATATCGGTCAGGGACCTGGGATACTGCTGGGTATGTGCTGCTGAACTGGGTGAAAAAATCTGTGATTGTGAGATGGAAAGCAGACTTTTCGAACGTATACCAGAAAAACTCTCATTTGAACGCGAAGAGTATGAGGATGTGGTGCCTTGGGCTTTACGCGAATTAAAACAAAAAAGACGTCGATAAATGATCGTCCATAGTCATCTAAATGGTCAACCTTTTAATAGTGGTTGTAGATTGAAGTTATAGCCAAGCCGCCAAACCTATTCGGAGTATCATATCATGGCAAGAATGCACACTAGAAGAAAAGGAAAATCCAGATCCCACCGCCCGATGATATCGGAAAACCCAGAATGGGTCCCGATCGGAGTAACGGAGATCGAGGACCTTATCGTAAAACACGCTAAGAACGGGGTCGGTTCCGCTAGAATCGGGCTTATTCTCAGGGACCAGTATGGAGTTCCAAGCGTAAAACTCGCAACTGACAAGTCAATCACCCAGATCATGAAGGAGAAGGATGTCATATCCTCTATTCCTGAGGATCTTTCTAACCTTATGAGACGCGCCATCTCGCTCAACGGTCACCTTAAAACACACAAAGGAGACGTTGCTAACAAGAGAGGACTCAACCTTATCGAAGCTAAAATCAGAAGGCTCGAGCGCTATTACAAGGCTAATAATATCCTGCCTATGGAATGGAAATATTCTCTGAAAAACGCAGAGCTTATGCTCAAGTGAGATTACCATGGACCGCCGTGTCCCCAGTAAACTACTTGAAGACCTTTCAAAGGCCGCGGACATCGTCCGCGGCCACAATTTTATTCACATCTTTTCACATTATGATGCGGATGGACTATCAGCAGCAGCAATAATAGCAAAAACACTGATTCGGCAGAATAAAGAATTCTGTATAACATTATTGACATCTTTAGACGATGTTACTTTTCAAAGGATCAAGAACAGTAATGCAGACTGTATAATTATAACAGATTTAGGAGCTTCTTACATAAAGGAACTTGATGAACTAACATCCGATATCATAGTACTTGATCATCATACTTTAGATGCGGATGCTAAAAGGATATCCTATATGAACCCGCATTTGTACGGGATAGATGGTATGAGCTTCGGTTGTGGGTCCACAATGGCCTGTCTTTTCGCAATAGAGATGGACGAAAAGAACTGGGACCTTGTACAGATTGCGTTTGCCGGCATATACGGGGATAAACAAATCATCGATGGCCTAAACGGCTATCTTCTTGATGAGGGTGTAGAACGGGGTTACATAACAACAGAAAAAGGATCTATTGTTCCCTATGGCAAACTTACAGAAGAGCTATTCTTGACCACGGAGCCTTACATTAGAGGCGTAAGTGGAAGTGCAGAAGGTGTTGCCGCTCTATTAACGGAAGCGATGATACCAAGGGATGCTGTCAGCTCAGGACTTTCCGACATTGACATAAGAAAACTTTCTTCATCAATAATATTAAAGTTAATCGAACAAGGAGTATCAGCAGATACGATCGATAGTGTATCAGGGATACAATATTCTCTAAAGGACTGGAACTTTGATTCAGCCGGACTAGCTTCCATTTTAGATGGTTGTGGACGCAACGGACTCATGGGGCTCGGTGTAGCGGCGGCCTGCGGCGATACTAAGAGCATAAAGATCGCAGAAGAGACTGAGAAAGAATACAGGCGTGACGTAATCTTGAACACCGTCGAGCTGGACGGACGAGAACTAACTCAGATGACGAACATCCAATGGTTCGATAGCACCCGCTCAGGATATACTGGAGTGTTGTGTGGCATCGCGATGAGTTATTTTTCAGACCAAACTAAACCGACTTTCGGAATAAATGCTTCTGAAGAGATCGCCAAAATATCAGGAAGAGCAACGAACAAGTTACTATCTAGAGGCGTCGACCTTTCATCTGGGCTTCGCGAAGCTTGTGCTGCAGTTGGCGGAGCAGGTGGAGGTCATCGCATTGCCAGTGGTGGATCCTTCCCATCTGATATGAAAGAAGAATTCATGAAAAAGCTTGATGAGATAATCGGCTCACAGATTAACGCCAGGTAACTTCTACTTCGTCCGTTCGGAACTTTTGTCTAACGGCTGTAGACGAGATATCCATGCGAACTCCTGCTCGGTACATTAGATCACCCAACCAAGCTATCATTGCACCGTTATCCATGCAATATTTTCTATCGGGAACAAACATTTCTGCACCACGGGCCTCAGCCATTCCCTTAACCATTTCTCTTAAACGAATGTTCTGAGCTACTCCGCCACCTAAAAGGACCTCGTCCTTACCTATGTGGGCCATCGCCCTTTCTGTTACTTCCGTTAGCATAGCGAACGTCGTTTCTTGTACAGACATCGCTACGTCCTCGATTTTAAAGCCTTTTTTATAAAGTGCCAGAGCTGCAGTCATTATTCCTGAGAACGATACATCCATACCCTTTACAGAGTAAGGAATATCCAATAATTTAGTTCCTTTTAAAGCTAGTTCCTCTATCTTCGGACCAGCATAGAATCCTAATCCTAGTTCTCGCCCAAGTTTATCGAACATGTTACCGATGCCAATATCCTCGGTCTCCCCGAATATCCTGTATCTACCTTCAGAAAAAGCAATGATCTGTGTGTTACCGCCGGAAGCATAGAGTAAAACCGGATCGTCACATTTTTCCAGTGTTCGACCGATTTCGATGTGTGCAATGCAATGATTTGTTCCGATTATCGGAATTCCCATACGATGTGCCAGTGCACGTGCCGCTGTGGCGGATGTTTTAAGACACGGCCCTAAACCAGGCCCCATGGAAAATGATATTAGATCCACATCTTCGATCTTTATCTTCGCATCGGCCAGTGCCTTTTTGATGTCTGCTGCAACGTTCTCCGCATGATGGTTCGCCGCTTCCCTTGGATGAAGGCCCCCCTCCGGCGGCCGATACATATCGATAACATTCGCTAGAACTATACGTTCATCATTAGAATCTGTGATTCCAACACCCAAGGTGTGAGCTGTGCTTTCTATGCCTAAAGTTATCATTTGTTACCGTAGATCTCCATGATCTTATCCATGACATTTATCGAACCTTCTGCTACGTATTCTTCATTGGAAACCAATACAGGAAATCCTTTGTCCAGTATACCGTAGAATGCTCCCTCTGCTAAACCATCAACAGTATCGACGTTCAAGATATCTACATCAAGACCTTTTGGAATTCTTTCCTTAACATAATCGCATTTGGTGCAATCGTCTTTAGTGAACAATTTGATATCTGCCATATGACAGGCAGAAACTTTCCATGATTAAAGCTTGTCGAGAACCTATGCCAGAACCTATACGTTAGGGTCTGGCTATTGTTTTTCATAGGAAAAGATATAATTACTTTGATGGTATCAAGGCCATGCTGGGCTCGTGGTCTAGGGGTTATGACGTCGCATTGACATTGCGGAGGTCGCCGGTTCAAATCCGGCCGGGCCCACCAGCTTCATGTTTTAATACTTAGAATAACGGCATTGAATAAATGTTAAATTTTTTTAGATCCTTTCATTGAATCATTCCCTTGCCCTACATATAATAATGATGATCCGCAATAAAAATAATAAAATGTGATACAAATGGTATATATACTTCTCGCGATAATGTCTAAATGTCGTATCATGGTGTGGCTGTGAGCTGTCCCTAGTACCGTAATGGGAAATGTGGATGGCCGTTCAGTCTTAGAACCGAATGAAAAAATCTCGCCACTATACGACATTACTTTACAACTTCCTTTTCTTGTCCTTTATCATGTTATAGAGATCGCACTTGCAGCCTATGCCTTCCACATTATCACCCACAGCACCTGTAATGAAATCGTGTGCTTGAAGGATCCAATCATTTGCACTAGGCCTCACCTCGAAAAACTCTATCTTACTACCTTGTTCAATTAGGTCCTCGCATAAATTGATCAATTCTTCTGACGCCGCAACTGGAGGAGAATCTATTAGAACATCATGAAGACAATCAGGTTCGTTCTCACGAAGAACATGAGCTACCATGTCTATGTACGTTTTAATTTGATTCTTACTTTGAAAGCATGTATTGCGCCGGGATTTATGCATCTCGGAAAATAAAAAATCCTGGGTTGCAAGATATTCAAAAATAGGTATGCATTCTACCATTGTAGTGTTAGAATATTTTATCTCTTGATTTTTTTTAGGGAAGAAATCCTTTGTCTTCTTAAAACTTCTTTGTTCTTCTATGAGAGCCCCAACTATTGTAAAATGGGGGCGCTTAACCACCTTATATGATGCGATTGGCCCCATCCCTCCAGTCTCATCAATTACTATAATGGGTAGAGACTTCTTTCTAAAGATAAAATCTCCGTTTGTAGACTGTCTTCCTTTGTACAGTGATACTCTACATACACCCTTACTCATTATCACATCTTAACTACACCATAGATAAAATCCTGTGCTCTTCTAACTTATTAAAACGATCTATTAAAAATTTGGAATAATATTAAAATGCCACTCTTCGAAGCATGTAAAGATTATTGTTAGATAATTATTATAACAATATGATTGTTAACGACGCTTCATAAAGTAAATTCAATTCACGTATCTCAAATCCTGGTCAGAAATAAAACAAATACTTATTGTAATAAACATGTGCTCGATTATAAGTCATAATAATTATAGGATCGAATTAATTCTAAAGATGCTGGTCTATATCGGAATTGGACCATTATTTTCGAACCGGTACTTAGAACAAAGGAACTAGATGATCGAAAGGATACAATGACAATATCAGAATTATTTAACGAAATGGTCATTCTCGTTGACACATATATTTGGTATCTGGGACTTATTCTGATCATTGGTATCGGCCTATTCTTATCATACAAGCTAAAAGGGATCCAGATAACACATTTTGTTGAATCTGTCAGACTAGTATTTTCTAAAGATAAGAAAACAAGTAAAAGATCCGTATCATCTTCGGAGGCTTTCTGGGTGGGCGTTGGTGCCCGTATAGGTATAGGCAACATCGCCGGTGTCGCCATGGCTATTATCCTAGGAGGAGCAGGTGCAGTTTTCTGGATATGGGTGTTCGCAATCATCGGTTCAGCCAGTTGTTTTGTCGAATGTACGTTGGGACAAATATTCAAACAGAAGAAATCCGACGGTCTTTTCCACGGAGGTCCCGCATATTACATCAGAGATGGTCTTAAAAATCCTAAATTCGCCATGCTCATAGCACTCCTTCTGATCTTAACTTACGCAATAGGTTTCATCGGCATACAATCGTCAAGTGCCACTAGTTCTTTCGTTACAGCTTTTGACTTTGAAGGTAACAACCTCGTGTTCGCCATTATCCTTGCTACCACTGCAGGCATGATAATGTTCGGTGGCATCAAAAGTGTGGCTAAAGCATCTGCAAAGATAGTCCCTGTAACAGCGATGCTTTGGTTCGTCGTGGTCATCGTTACTGTGGCATTCAACTGGAGACTGATCGATGACGCTGTGATCATGATAATCCAAGGTGCGTTCGGTTTCGATAGTTTTCTAGGTGGGACGTTGGGTGCAGCGCTCATGTGGGGGCTTAAGAGGAGCGTATTCTCTAACGGAGCGGGGATAGGATCTGTTCCGAACGTGTCTTCCGCCGCAGATGTCAGTCATCCTGTGGAACAGGGACTGATACAGTCCTTTGGAGTAATATTGGACACCGTCATCTGCACTGGCACTGCATTCATAATATTGACCAGTACAGGATTGGCATCTTTCGGGAATATAACCGAGGGCATACCTTTGGTGGCAGAATCTCTTGGTGCAGGCCCTCTAGGTTCCTTCGCTCCTGCTACACTTTCGATCTTTATCTTACTTTTCGTTATAGCCAGTATCATAAGTTCCTATTCAC
>CAYYMA010000032.1:0-2849 GCA_964472805.1 uncultured Methanomassiliicoccales archaeon
GATTATAATAAATATATAATTAATCAAACTATTTTTAAAAAGGTTGTTTAATCATGATTCACACTGAACAAATTGCAATTGAAAAAATAATTCAGAATATTGAAAATAAGAACGATATTGGCATTACTAAAAATATTCTGATAGTCGGTTGTGGTATTTGTGCCAACATCAGTAGCAGCACTAATCGAGGTGGAACGAAACCAGGAATGAGCCTTCTTTTTAAACCCCTGGCCATCGACGCAGAGATAGAAGAACTTAGTTCTAAATTGAGAGAAAAATATGATTCAGTTGATTCCATTACCATAAAAGGACTATGTACAATAAATGCAAGAAGCGAGCATAAAATAAAGTCGAAGGTCAAAAACGCAGACACCATCATTGTTATGAGCTGTCCAAGTGGAATGAAGGCAGTTGAAACTTATTTTGAAGATAAAAAACTGATAATGGGGATGCGTGTAAAAGGTTTCCAAGCATCGAGGATAAAACTTACAACGAAAGGCATCTTTTTCAAATGATGAAAATATACGATGACGATCCTGAATAATCGATTTTTTCACTCTATGACAATAATATAAAAACATTCAGATATCGATCTTTTTCAATAAATATGGTGATAAAATACCGTTTCTAAAGCGTACATCATCGAAAAAAGATCTATGAATGAAAAGAGTCAATATAAGGAATGATATTACGCATATATGGACCAATTTGTAATTATCGGACTTGTGGCGGGTCTAATAACGACACTCGGTTATGTTCCACAGGTCGTCAAAGGATATCGCAGCGGAAGCATGGAAGACGTATCACTTTACATGCCATTGATGCTCATGGTCGGTATGAGCCTCTGGCTGGTCTACGGTATCATACTTAAAGATCCTCCAATAATATTCTGGAATGCTGTATCCGTTATACTCAACGTCGTCATAATTTTAATGAAGCTTCGATACGGAGGACGAAAGAAAAAAGAGACGACCTCCGAAATTGTACACTAACCTCAAAGAATGGCAGAGACGACATATTTTTGATAGTTTAATTTTCCATTTGCAAAAGCTTACTTCGTCAATTGTTCTTACAACCTGTAGAATAATCATTCTCTTAGAATGACTGAATTTTGATGTTTTTCTAAACTTTCATATTGTTTACAATAAAGATAAAAGCATCGCCAGAAAAAGAATATATACGCCGTTTATTGATACATTAATGGATTAACATGACAGATGTTCAAACAGATGAAATAAAGTTTCAAAAACTCAAGCGGTTCAACTTGATAATGGGATTTTTCCATTTCATTCAGGCCGTAGTAATGCTGGCAATAGCTAACTATGATGTACAGATGAGTTTCACCACCTCGTACCTCGACACGTTCCCTCCCATTGCGCCTGGTGCCGTTGAAACGCTCTTCACTGTGCCTTTAGGACCGATGGTCGCAATATTCCTTATGATGTCGGCCATAGCCCATCTTTCACTTGCCACATTCGGATTTGATTGGTACGTTAAGAACCTCAAGATGAATATGAACAAGGCCCGCTGGTTAGAATACGCCATCTCCTCTTCGTTTATGCTGATAGTCATAGCCTGGCTTTGCGGAATGTTCGACTTCGTATCCATTATGCTATTGTTCTCTTTGAACGCCTGCATGAACCTGTTCGGATACATGATGGAAGTACACAATCAGAAAACCGAGAAGACCGATTGGACATCTTTCCTATTCGGATGCTTTGCGGGACTTGTGCCCTGGATCGCACTGTTCATGTACTTCACAGGAGCAGCGGGCTCCCCTCCGGGATTCGTATACGGCATAATGATTTCGATAGCGTTCTTCTTCAATATTTTCGCCATCAACATGGTGCTACAATACAAGAAGGTCGGAAAGTGGAAGGACTATCTCTATGGAGAATGGTTCTACATCGTACTGAGCCTGGTGGCCAAGAGTGCCCTGGCCTGGCAGGTATTCGCTGGAACCATGGTCGGTTAAAAACAAAAACCCTTTTCTTTTTTATTTTCCCCTTGCGTTTGCAAGGGGCAAACTCATTAAAAATAACGATATAGCATTAAGGCCGCGGATTTGTTCTAAAGCTTTTCCTACATATTCGTAGAAATTAATGCCGTATAAGAAGTTCCAGACGGTTCGTTTCTTTGTGATGACTCGGTCGTGTTTGACGTGTTAATTCACATCATCAATGACCCCTAAGATGTTCTAATAGAAGAAGGGATTTTCAATTTAGCGATTACCATTAACTAACTTTGGTTGTTCGATTTAAAAGCGTGTCGTTGAAACAGGTTTAAGAGACTCTTGCGACATGCTGCCATATAACGTATAACGGACCTCAGATCCGCTCTTATTCCTTATTGGACTTGTCTTTGTGCTTTCTTACGGGCGGAGTAACCTTTACTCCGTCGCCATCAGCAAGCTCGGTCTTTAGATACACATCCAACTGCGAATACGGAATCTCTATACCGTTCTCCAAGAACTCATTGTAAACCCTTTCACGAATAACACCGTCAGTATAGAAATTGTCATTATAATCGTACACATAAATGGACAATCTTATCGTAACACTGGAAGATTCCAGTGCTGTCATTCTGACTCCGGGCATTGGGACCGCCCCGCCTTTCATAACATTGGGATTCTCCATTGCCGCATTTAGGATTATGTCTTTGGCCTTCTCGATGTCCGAACCATAAGCCACACTGAAATACAAATAGAAATGGAAGTACAGGTTCTCTGATGTGTAATTGTAGATTGTAGATGTTGCTACGATATCATTAGGCATCGAGATCGTTTGCTCATTGTCGGTATGATCAAATTTCGTATTCATTAGTCCGACCTTATTGACTTTCAAAACTGT
>CAYYMA010000032.1:2949-10149 GCA_964472805.1 uncultured Methanomassiliicoccales archaeon
ATCAGAGGAATGACAATGTAAGATATCAACGCTCCAATTATCAACCAGATCGCGAATGTGAATAATGCGGCGTATGCTGAATCATTAAGGGATGGTCCAAGGGGATAAATGCCGAATACTTTATTGTAATATCCTTCTCCTCCGACCGAAGACAATACGTTGATTCCAATCGTAATAGGTACAGATTCGACCCCCGTCACGAGACCTTTGATGTTAAGAATCAAATCTAATTGTGCAAAACCATGGACATTTTGCTGGGTCTCAACAGTTATTATGAGCCTGGCCCACTCCTCAACAGGTAGTTCACGGCCTTCGACGTAATTAGTACTGACACCAGATATCAGGTCACTACTTGAATGATGTTCGATCCAAAATGTTTTAGGATCTGTCGGGGAATAAAGTTCCATTTCAATAGATATGGACTCACCTGATCCAACCACCAGATCTGTACTTCCCGTGTATAAAAATGTTCCATTATCCGTTATATGAAATATGTTATAGGTTACATCACCGACATTGTCCGCATAAGCTTCCTCAGTGTTGGCAATTGGCACTATAGCAAGTGCGAACACAGAAATTAGTGTTAAAAGTAAAATTGGAAGCTTTGCTTTCACAGGTTCTATGATTGGCACCAGATTTTATAATATTTATGTACATATCATCGAACATCGTGAATCCTCCTGAGACAATTGCTTTAGCACTTTTCCTTGTTGTATTACTAATACTGGCGTCCGCCGCGATAAGTGACATAAGAACAAGAGAAGTACACGACGGTCACTGGATTGCTATAGGGATTGCAGGTATCATCGCCTGGATTGCTATATCGGTTTACCAAGGGATTGGATGGGAACATATTGCCATTGCTGCTGGATCGGGAATAATAATATTCGACATCCTCTGGGATTCCGATCGCTCCAGAATTACATCTGCTCTAATCTATGGGTCCATTTTTGTTTTGTTTTTGCTACCTTACATGCTTTCGCCTTCTAACGAAATGATACAAGCGAGAATGATGATCCCCGTGTTCTACGTCATATACATGCTGATGTACATGGCTGGAATTCTTAGAGGTGGTGCGGATGCCAAATGTATGATATCTCTTACCGTTGCTTTTCCGCTCTATATCGAGTTCTGGCACTTTCCTATTGTGGCCATTCCAGATGGAGTTATTTCAGAAGTGTTCGTGTTCTCTCTGACTGTGCTGTTCTATGCTTTACTATTTTCACTTTTAACCGTCATCTACTTTATATACAGAAACTTTAGGGACGGAAACACTGGACGACGAATCGTATCAGGTTACATGATGGATATCGATGACGCAGAAGACTCCTACGTCTGGCCGATGGATGATGTTGGCGAGAACGGACTTTACAATATCTCAATACCTGAACACACTTACGAAATTTATGAAAGGTTAAGAGAACATGGAGAAAAAAGGATTTGGGTCACACCTATGATCCCTTTTATATTCCCATTATTTGTTGCTTTTCTTTTCACTGGTATAGTTGGTAATGTACTGTTCCTTATCTGATCATGTTAAGCTTGTGCTTACATGCGGCACATCTTTTACCATCTAGAGCTTCGATCTCCACCAGATATCCTAGACGTTTTACAACGGCCGCACCGCACTCTGGGCAAAAAGTATCGCTTGTACCTTCAGCAATTATATTGCCTATGTACACGTAGTTGAGGCCTGCCTCCATAGCGGTATCTCTTGCTGCTATCAACGACTCGGGGGAGGTCCACTGCACATCGTTCATTTCATTGTCAGGATGGAACCTAGAAAAATGAACTGGCACATCGTTTGATAGCTCGTTACTTACCCATTCAGCAAACTGTCTGATTTCGTCAATGCTGTCGTTCAGACCGGGTATCATAAGGTATGTGAGTTCAATATGGACTTTCTGATTGAATACTATTTTTACAGATTTCAGAACATCGTTCAGATGCGCACCACATATCTTCATGTAAAATTCGTCTGTAAACGCTTTCACATCTATGTTCATCGCAGACGTTACTTTGCAAAGTTCCTTGAGAGGTTCTTCGTTTACCAATCCATTGGTGACCAGTACACAGATAAGTTCTGGATCAAGATCCATTACATCAAGAATGTACTCGTACCACATAGTTGGCTCGTTGTAAGTAAAGGATAAGATATCCATTTTCTCTTTTCTACACATACCCACGAGTTTTTCTGGAGATGCATAAGTGGTACGCTTACTTCCAGTAGAATACTGCGATATTGCAAAATTTTGGCAATGACGACATCTCATATTACATCCTACACTGCCGACGGAGAACGTCTTAGATCCTGGATAAAAATGATACAATGGCTTTTTTTCTATTGGGTCGACACATATCGACGAGAGTTTACCGTAAGTGTACGCAACGAGCATATTTTCTTCGCCGTATCTGGTACCACACCTTCCGTACTCTCCTGGTTTAATACGACAAGCATGAGGGCATAGCCCGCATTTGTAGTAACCATCTTCTCTTGTGTAATATGCAGCTTCCACCGTTGGATTAATAAATGCCATGTCCCAGTACCTCCGTTTTTTCTAATTCAGATATCTTCGGTGAGTCTCCGTTGTCGACCTCACCTATTATTGTGAACGGTATGTCATGGGCGTACAGCTCTTTTATCATTTCTTTTTTGAAAGTGAACATAAGTTCGTACTCTCCACCCCAATACAGTAGCATTTCATCTAAAGGAATTCCTAAAGTTTCGTGAACCTCTATGACGTCGTCACCTACAGGAAGGAATTCTCTGCGGAATTCCATTCCAACGTGGCTGAGTCTGCATACGCTCCATGCAGCCTCTGCCAGTCCGTCGGATAGGTCGATGCATGATGTTACGGCTCCTGATCTTGAAAGTGCCATACCTTCTTCGATTCTTGGTGCTGGCACTTTAAGTGCAGACTCTGCGTCCTCTAAACCTAGTCCGTTCTTGATTGAATGCCATCCTGCTGCTGCTGTACCTAAATCTCCTGTTACAGCTATTATATCGCCTGGGCAGGCTCCATAACGTGTCATCGGTACCCGTCCTTCCATACTTCCTATCGCCGTACCAACGGCAGCACCTTCTCCTTCCTTAGTATCGCCACCGATAACGAACGTATTACAGAATTCGGCACATTGATCTGTGCCGTTCATTATCTCAAAAATAGATTCTTCGTCCATGTCAACAGGCAACAACAACGAAATGATTATTCCGTTCGGTCTTGCACCCATAGATGCTAGATCACTAAAGTTCACCGCAGCTGTCATCCATCCAAATTCTTCGAATGTCATTGTCTCGGGCATATGACGTTTAAACGTAAGGCCGTCGGAACATATGGCCAAGCGTCCGCTGATGTCAACTAGTGCAGCATCGTCGCCAGGTCCGTCCCTACCCGACGGACGGACTGCTTTCAACATTCTGCGGATAAGTTCACGTTCTCCGATCTCACCAAAAGAGGTCATCTGTTACTATATCTCACAGCGTCGTATATATTTTACACGCGAATTTTAAGTTGAGAATAAATTTATTAATAAGATACCCGTAATAATGCAATGAATGAAAATCGACGTGAAGTACGGAAAGGACTCTCAATCAGTAGAAATACCCGAGAGAAATTTCATAGGGGCGTTCTATCCCAAGGACGTTAAATGTTCTCCGCCAAACGATGTAATAAATGCTTCCATTGAAGATCCAATGGGTTCCGAGAACCTGCAGGAATTTCTAAAAGATGGAAAAGACATCGTGTTCATACTCAATGACGGTACTCGACCTACGCCCACGGCGAAGGTGCTGGATGCCTTATCGGAAAAAATTAACTTGCGGGATGCTAGATACATTATAGCTACAGGCAACCACCGTGCTCCTAATGAAGAGGAATATGACTTCATATTCGGCTCACATTACAACGATCTGAAAGATCGCATAATAGTTCATAACGCCAAGACATCCGAATGCGTCAATCTTGGTACATCTAAGAACGGAACACCGATGGAGATCAACAAAATCGCCGTTGATTCTGATCGTTTAGTAATAATCACAAGCGTAGAGCCACATTACTTTGCCGGATACACAGGAGGACGCAAATCCTTCCTTCCTGGAGTCGCGTCTTTTAAAACTATCGAGACCAATCATAAGTTGGCCATGAATATGGAGGCCCAGTCCCTTGCTCTCGAAGGAAATCCCGTACACGAAGATATGATGGATGCACTTAATGCCGTCAAAGGGAAAAAGATCTTTTCGATACAGATGGTGCTAGATAGACATCAAAATATCTACAAGACCGTAAGCGGTGACTTGAACAAAGCGTTCACAAAAGCTGTAGAATATGCGAATGAAGTTTTTTCGGTCGCGATACCAAGAAAGGCCGACGTTGTTATTTCAATCGCACCTTATCCCATGGACGTTGATCTATATCAATCGCAGAAGGCACTGGACAACGGCAAATGGGCACTGAAAGAAGGCGGAAAGATCGTTATGGTGTCAAAATGCCGTGAAGGAACAGGAAGTGCCACGTTCCTTACACAACTTTCCAGTTCGAATGATCCGAATAAAGTACTTGAAAACATAAAGAAGGAATACAAGCTCGGATACCATAAAGCAGCCAAAATGGCAGAGATAATGACATGGGCCGACGTATGTGCGGTTACAGATCTAGATCCAGAAATACTATCTAAAGCGAACGTAAAGCCGTTCAAAACAGTACAGGAAGTAGTAGACTCTGTATTGAGTGAAAATCCCGATGCGGAATTCCTTGCGTTGATGGAAGGAAGCGTAACTATACCAAGAGTTGAATAAAAATGAGCGAATTCAAAACAGATAACCTTGAGAAGGTCAGAAAAGCCGTCAACGTATGTACCATGTGTGGATTCTGTAAAAGCGTCTGCCCTTCATTCAAAGAGGTTGGATGGGATACAGACTCGTCCAGAGGACGTATTACGCTGATATACGGCATAATGAACGGTGACGTTGCCGTTGACGATTCAGTTCTAAAAAGTCTTTACACATGTACTACTTGTGCTGACTGCGTAAGAAGATGCCCCTCCGGAGTGGACATCGTAGACATAGTTGAAACCTGCCGTGCGGACCTTGTAAAGAACGATCACATGCTAGACAAACACAAAGCCATGAGCGACAGCATCGTAGAGTTCGGAAATCCGTACCGGGAAGATAAGAGTGTTGTTGAAACTCTAGGATTGAAAAAACATAAATCGGAAATAGGGTATTACGTAGGATGTACCGCAACGTACCGTTCGGATGAGATCTCGAAAGCAACTATCTCAATACTTAACAAACTCAAAGTGGACTTTACGATTGTCGATGAAGTATGCTGTGGCTCAGTTCTACAAAGGGTCGGTTATGATCAAGAATATATTACAACCATGTTCCAAAAGAACATCGACGCCATCAAAGCGTTGGACGTTAAAACAGTAGTATTTTCTTGTGCAGGTTGTTACCGTATGTTCAAGATCGAGTACCCCAAGTATGTGGATGTTCCGTTCGAAGTCCTACACGTAACAGAATTCCTTGCTAAACTTGATATGAAGCTGAAGCCAATGAATGGAATCAAGGCTACATACCACGATCCTTGTCATTTAGGAAGACACTGCGGACTCTACGACGCCCCTCGAGAGGTTATCGCTATGATTCCCGGACTCGAGTTCGAAGAAATGGAGTACACTAGGGAAAAGAGCCACTGCTGCGGAGGCGGCGGTGGAGTGAGAAGTGCATTCCCCAAAGAATCCCTCGGTATCGCTGCTACGAGACTAGATGAAGCAGAAGATTACGACATGATCATTACGACCTGCCCATTTTGCGTTAACAATCTCGTATCTGGAAGAGAAGATCGAGATATCGAAGTTGTAGACCTTGTGGAACTTGTGGATAAACTGTTGTGATGCGGTATGCTTCAGACCAGATGGAGTAAAGGCACTATAACGTACGAACGGCCCATTATAATGGGAATCGTGAACGTAACGCCTGATTCCTTCTCGGACGGAGGAGATTACGCTAAGCTCAATTCTATAGTCGAGCATGCTTTTCGTCTTATAGATGATGGAGCCAGCATTATTGACATCGGTGGCGAATCTACACGTCCTGGTTGGACCCCTGTAACAGCAGAAGAAGAAATAAAAAGGCTGATTCCCGTTATCAAGGAAATCGCTCCATCTTGCGATGTACCGATATCTGTGGATACCATGAAGACCGAAGTTGCTCAGGCTGCTATCGAAGCTGGAGCTAACATTATCAACGACATCTACGGACTGAGATGGGAAGGAATGGTAGAAATGGCAGCTTCTACTGATGTGCCAGTGATCATCAATCACATTAACGGGAACTTGGATACGATGCATTCAGATATCATGATCGGAAGTGCCCTTCCACAGATTAAGGGGTTCTTTAATGATAGAGTTAAAGTCGCTTTGGATGCCGGGATAAAAAAGAATAAGATTATTCTAGATCCAGGAGTAGGTTTTGGAAAGACTGGAGTGCAGAACGCTGAAATCATGCAGAGTGCGTTCTACTTTAGAGGAGAATATCCTATTCTCATAGGCACTTCAAGAAAAAGATTCCTTACGGCAACATTTGGATCCAACGACGACGAAACGTCAGCAAAAGCAGCAGCGATAGCCGCAGATGGCGGAGCCCATATCCTTAGAGTGCATAACGTAAAGGCAACTAAAACCGCACTCAATCAAAAAAGGTAAATGATTACGGATAAAACAACAACCGCCGTTAGTGCCAGAACAAAGAACATATTGGTTCTTTTAGATTCTTTTTTTGCTTTGTTAGTAAACAGTATCCCGCATTCCTCGGAACAATAATCATCGTCGAACGATACAGGATCGCCGCAGAATTTACAGTGTGAGTGTTCAGGGAGTGCCATACACCTTGAATGTTGTTCAACGTATAAATCTGACCGTGTAGGACGTTGTTTGTATTATGAATTGAAAAAATCTTTTGACAATACTCTCAAACCAGTGTAGAAGTAGATTATAGATACGAGGTGATTGAGCCCCCTCTGTATTGACACTTTTCATTCAGGATCTTTAAATGATGCACGCTCCTCCAGTGATAACAGTCTAAGAGGAAACAATATACGATTAATTAAAATAAGGACAATTGGATACCAGCATCCTTATTGGGGCTATGCCTCATTGGAAATCTTATCGGAACAGAATATAATGGAACTTACTCATGAC
>CAYYMA010000033.1:0-10060 GCA_964472805.1 uncultured Methanomassiliicoccales archaeon
AGACGCCACCGGTTTTCAAGACCGGCGCCTTAGTCCAGGCTGAGCTACCTCCGCTTGCACGAATAATATGGGACTCCATATTTAACCAGAACTATCAATAATAGTTATTTAGTCCTAATTAGACAAGATTTATCTCTGACGCATATGTTTATTTCGCTGTCGTGACTGTAATTTCTTTCCTTGGCCACATTTTTTCACTATGGCCTATGAATGTAGAAAACCACATGGATTCCATTATCAACGAAATGACGCCGGGTATTGCGGCTTCGGCCATTCCAGAAAAAAGCACCATGCTCAAGGATACCGCCATGCCTGAATTTTTCCAAACAGAGAACAAAACGTATATCATGCTCATATCACGGTCAGTCCCCATTTTTTTGAGTAGATAGGTCATTACGATTCCCAGCACAAAAATACGTAAGAAACAAACTACAACGACCCAGAATACTACGTTCAATTCGGAAAATATATAATCCCTGTTGGATCCAAGAGCTAGGAACATTAACAGTGCCATCATAATATTTATAAAAATTAATTTACCACGTCTAGGTAATGTGAAACGCTTAAGGATCTGTGATACGGCAATAGGTATCGCGATGAATAGAGCAATGTACTTTAGTATCTCCAGGGGACTTATAGCAGAACCCAATATTATCCAGCAGATCAATGGTGTAACCGCTAAAGCGGCGATATATATCGCACTGGTCATAAGAATGGTCGCCTTCGTGTTTCCCTTTAGATAAAGTGATGCGGATACTACAGAGACAGCGGAAGGTACGGACGCTAACATGACCCAGCCATACCATATTGCGGTACTTACAGGTATGAAAAAGGAACCAACGATAATCGTTATTCCTGAATTAACAACAAAACAGCATATTATTCCCCAAAGTATCGGCTTGCTGTAAGCCCCTAAATCATCCCTGCGAAAAGTAAGACCGTCGAGAGATACACTCATCTGAATGATGAGCACTACGATCATTATTGTGGAAGCTGATTCTCCTATAGAGCCAAATAGCAGTCCTGCGACGAATCCTATAGCTATCCATACCTTCAGGTTCGCTAGCACATCTACAATCGCCATCAATACGTGCCACTATTACGAAAGATTTATTCTTTACCGAAGAATTGCTTTGCAGCCTCGATCGGATCCTTCGTTGAGCAAGCATCGATATCGGATGCGTATTTTGCTGCACGTTTGTCCATGATGACGCACATACCTCGATCTGTTTCGTTACGTATAAGACGTCCGATGGCCTGTTTTAATTTTCTAGTTGCAGGAGCTTCGTTAACAAATTTCCATCCAGATCCTCGACCGAACCTTAAATCAAACAAATCAGAAAGTGCATTGGACTCCAATGACGGAGGAGGATAAGGAATTCCAATTATTATTGCAAGTGATAGCTCCTCCCCAGGAAAATCCATCCCTTCTGCAACGGAACCGCCCATTACACTGAAGAAAACACCATTGCGGCCACTTTTAAATTTTTCTAATTCCTCCATGGTACGTCTTGGTTGACCAGAGTGTTCCCAGTACATAGGACGTTCAATATCCCGTTCAAGGAACTCCCTCATCTTATTCATCATACGATAAGAAGTAAAGAAAACTAATGTGTTCTTGTTCACAGCGTTGCAAAGTTTAGCCGTCCTTCGCTCAATTCTAGAAAAAATACTTGGGTCGTCATTCATTTCTTTATATCTTGTTGTGACGTCATTCATGTACAGAACAAGACGATTTTCTTTTGGAAATGGGGAAGGATAAGTTTTACTTATAGTTCCAGCAGGAAGCCCCATTGTTTTAATATATTGATCTAGAGGCCGTAATGTGCCAGACATATGAACGCCACCATCAAGACCTCTCATAAAATCAGAGACATCCACGGGCTCAATACATGCTGCATACAAGAATTCACCATCGTCCGATGCTTTGACGGATTTGATGTAATTATTACCTGTTGCACCAAGCCAACTTTGAAGTGAATCTGCTATGGTATCAATATCGGAAACTTTGTGTTCGCTACTTTCTGAAAGAAGTCTTGACCTTTCTGACCCAATATCAGCCAAGTTCGTTATTGCAACGTCCAAAGTCCTTTCGGTCACATTAAACTTTTTCATAAGACCGTCTTTTAGTACATCTCGATCGATCTTCCCCTCTTTTTTTCCTATCTCGATCTTATCGTTGGCCGTCTTTTTAATAATGAACTTAATCTCCTTCAAGAGATCTTCCATTTTGATACCTTGACCGATCGATGTTGATCTGAACATTGTACACTCATCTATCGCAGCATCTGCCATACGAACCGAGATACGGAAACTTTCCTGTTCTCTCGCTGCATCGATTATGTTATGAGCTTCGTCAACGATAACAACGATGCTTTTACTGTCGGCGTCCATGTTACCCATGAAAGTATCTCGAATATTTTCAGAAAGTATGTGAATGTATGGTGCCACAATGACATCTGCCGACTTCATAAGCACTTTTTTAGCTTCATATGGACAGATACCTTTGTCTTCACAATAGTTGTCCAACTGCTCGGAAGTTGGAAACTGAGTTCTGCAATAATCCCATACGTCGCTCACCATAGCATTGGTACGTTCGTAATATTCGCATTTTCCTCCTTTACCGTGTTTACGGTTCTCGCAAAGAGAAGAAAGAACATTCGCAGATAATGGTTTATGATCCGGCCCAGTTCTAAAAAGAAGACACGAACGTCCTCTACCAGTTACGGGAAGTCCCGTTACGGGTTTGAATCTTGAAATGGCTCTAAGCTCGTTCATCACCTGATTACTTTGAGAAATCGTTCTAGTAAGATATACGACCTTTTTCTTCTTGGGTATGGCGTGTTCCAAGGCCGAAGCAAGAGCAACTATGGTTTTACCGGTACCAGTACCAGATTCCATGACCATGTGCTTAGATTGGTCTAAACACCCCCTTATGTCACTTATTATCGCCATCTGCATAGGGCGTGGAATGTATGGAAGGTATGGTGCGTCCTTATTTTCGGATTCAGCAAAGACATAATTCATCTCTTCTGTTTCCTCTTCTGTAACACGATTAGTGAATCCTGTTAGTGCACTCTGTGCGCTGATAGAATCATCATCTAGCCGGGAGCCACATATCCGACAGCGATCAGACCCGGGAAAATTTAGACTCTCACAGCGTTTGCAGAACAGACTTCGCATAGTTGTTGAATTGATACCTTTGTTATAACCGTTACCCGGAGGAGACCGAATATCCCGAAAGTGTTCATTCATCGTCTATATTGCTCAGTGTTGCGTCTCCGATGTTTAAAGTCAGAGCACGAAGCAAATGTTTCTCTGCTTCACCAGTCTCATTCATTTCCATAAGCAAACTTGAAACCTCCCTATGGGCCTGAATAAGCAATTCTTTTGTTTCGGGGTGATGATACGACAATAATACTTCGAGTATCGCAATAGCGGCTTCTCGATCTCTTAATGCCGCTTCGAAGGATTTGACTTGGATTTCTTGATCCCCTCTAAGCATCAATGCAAAGACCAGGGCCATTTCATCATCCAATGATTCTTCTTTCATCAATTGTTGAGCTAAAGTTATCGAACGATTAAGATGCTCTAAAGAATCTTTATCTCGCTTCATATCTTGCTCAGCTTGACCCATTAGATTCAGTGCCTCGACGTAACGATTCCTATGCCACACACTGTTTTTGCTAAAAAGCATATGTTCCGCTTTATCAAAGAACGACTTTACATCGTTAGGATATCCTTCGTCCAGTAGATCCTCGCTACATGTGATACACATCATGATGATGCTTTTTTCATCGAGGTGTCTTGAATTAGGTTTAAGTTCATTGAGACGTTTTGCAGCCATTGCATAATCTTCTGACATACCTATGGCACCTTCGGATGTTTGAAGTTCCCCTCGAGAAATGTATGTTTTTACGTATGTTCCAGCATCTACCGTTTCGCCAACAGATTCCATAAGATGTATAATCTCTACGGCCTCGTCGAAATCAGTCAGAGCAGATACAAAAGAATCCATCATGGACAAGATACAACCACGGTTAAGGTACGCTTCCAACCGCTGTTCGTTCGTACCGTTATCGTCGTACTCATCGACCTTCGCGTTGTATTCTTTTAGTGCTTCCTCAAGATGTCCGTCTAACTTCATCATTATTTAGATGATAACATAGAGCCAATAAAAAGTATTGTGGAGTTTTAGTTGGATTCAAAAGATTTTATTAGATACGTACTCATGCACACGTATATGGTCCAGAAAAAAGTCGTTGCGATACATGACATATCATGTTACGGAAAATGTTCTCTTACCGTAGCACTCCCTATACTATCAGCTGCAGGGATTAACACACCAATCATCCCGACGGCAGTCCTATCAACGTTCGTGGGACCTTTTCCTAACTTTACGTATCGTGACATGACCGACGACATTATTCCTGTAGTCAAGCACTGGAAAGATATGGGATTTGAATTTGACGCCATATATACAGGTTTTTTAGGATCTAAAGCCCAAGTGGACGTTGTTAGAAAAGCAATAAAGATGATCAAAGGCCCAGAAACAAAGATATACGTAGACCCAGTAATGGGCGACTATGGTGAACTTTACTCTACTTTTGGCCCAGACTTTCCGCCGGAAATGCGTAAACTCTGCAGTGATGCAGACATAATAATTCCCAATATGACCGAGATAACTCATATGTTGGGTGAACCGTTTGAACCAGGACCGTATTCAAAAGAATACATTATCGGTCTTTTAAAAAGATCAGAATCCTTAGGTGCAAAAAAGATAGTTCTTACTGGAGTGTATTTTAAAGACGACGAGTTAGGGGCCGCCACATACGACTGCTATACCCGAGAGATCCAGTATTTTATGAAAAAACGTATTGCTGGACATTATCATGGTTCCGGAGATATCTTTGGATCTGGATTGGTTTCATCGCTTGTGAACGGATGGTCGCTTGCTGAATCAGTGGACATCGCCGAAGATCTAATAATTTCAAGCATTAAGCGTTCAGTAAAAAATAATTACAATGTGGAACACGGCCTGAATTTTGAAGAAGAACTTAGTGATTTTGGTTTTAGAGTTCGTAATGTAAAAAGTCATTGTAATGTTTCCAACAAAGTTGATGCAAAAAATATAAACCAGATGGCGACAGAAATCTGGAACGAAGCTTATGTTGACCTAATAACCAAAGAACAGACCGAATATATGCTAGAAAAATACCTTTCTCCTGAATCTATAATGGATCAGATTGCCGAAGGTGCTGTTTACGAATTCATTACTGAATGTGGCAAGAATGTCGGATTCATTTCTTATAAAAAAGATGGAGAAAAATTGATGCTCAGTAAATTCTACATTCTAAAAGAATATCGTCATACCGGACTCGCAAAATATTCGTTAGATTATATAATAAAAATAGCGATAAGAATGAAACTTCGTTCAATATATTTGATGGTTAATCGCAAAAACGCCGTAGCCATATCCGCTTACGAATATTTGGGATTTACACGGGTTAAAGATGTTGATACGGACATTGGCAATGGATTCTTTATGAACGATTACGTTATGGAACTGGACATAAGAAATTGAAATCTTCTGATTTCACATTGAATACATACCCATTATTGAGAAATTCAAGCGAAAAGAATCATTAACATGATGTACATTAGAGGTATGATGTTCATTCCTACCACGCTACAAGAAGCGAAGAATAGAGGATGGGACGCGTTAGACGTCATCCTCATCTCCGGAGATACGTATTACGATACTTCGTACAGTGGTAGCGCGGTAATTGGTCACTGGCTTATTGAGAATGGATTCCGAGTTGGCATAATACCGCAACCTTCCCAAGAAGACATTGGTAAACTTGGAGTTCCAGAACTGTTCTGGTCTGTTTCAGCAGGCTGTGTTGATTCCATGGTTGCAAATCGCACCGCTATCAATAAGAAACGCAAGGACGATGATTTCACTCCCGGTGGAATGAACTATCGGCGTCCTGATCGTGCAACGATCTTTTACACGAACATGATCAAGAAGTTCTGTAAAGATAAGCCAATAGTCCTAGGGGGCATAGAAGCTTCCCTTAGACGAATTTCTCATTATGACGCGTGGACCGAGTCAATAAGGCGCAGTATCCTATTCGATTCGAAGGCAAATTACATTACATACGGAATGGCAGAATTCTCTAATCTTGAGCTTGCTAATTCTTTACGGGACGGGACGAATACAGAAAATATCCCTGGAATATGTTACATATCAAAAGAAAAGAAAGAAGGATTCATAGAGATACCCTCATATGAGGAATGTTCCGAAGACCCAGAGAAATTTGTTTCTGCGTACATGACGTTCTATCACAACTGCGATCCGATAACCGCCAAAGGATTGTGCCAAAAACATGGCAACAGATATTTGATTCAAAATCCTCCGCAGAGGGATCCTACTTCAGATGAGTTGGATAAGATCTATTCAATGGATTTTGAGAATAAAGTACATCCCTCCTGTCTTGCCGAAGGACATGTAAAGGCAGCAGATACCATTAAAAATTCGGTGACTACACATCGTGGCTGTTATGGAGGATGTAATTTCTGTGCCATAGGAGTGCATCAAGGACGAAGGGTCATCAGTAGATCCGAGGATTCGATAATACAAGAGATTGAGAGATTTGCTAATCAACCAGACTTCAACGGAATAATCTACGATCTCGGTGGACCAACAGCGAATATGTACGGCATAGAATGTAAAAAGAAGATGGAAAAAGGTGCTTGCGAAGACAAACAATGTTTGTTCCCTTCCGTATGTAATTCCCTGCCGTTAGATCACTCGAGACAGATACGACTTTTGAAACGAGCAAGGAACGTCCCTAAAGTACGAAAAGTGTTTGTTACATCGGGAATACGATACGACATGGTAATGGCGGATGAAGATCAAAAGATCGATTATATAGACACTATTGCTAAAAATCATGTATCGGGGCAGCTTAAGATCGCACCAGAACATATTTCAGATAAAGTACTGGCACTTATGGGAAAACCAGGTAAGAGCGGACTTTTAGAATTCAAAAATATGTTTGATGAATCCAACGAAGAACATGGAAAGAAACAGTTCCTTACATACTATTTGATGGCCTGTCATCCAGGATGTACATTGAAAGATATGCAAGAATTAAGCAGATTCTGTACCAGGAGATTAAAAACAAATCCTGAACAGATACAGATCTTTACGCCTACACCGTCCACAATATCCACTCTTATGTACCACACCGGCAAAACTGTGAACGGCGAAGAGATATTCGTTGAGCGTAAAGTATCCGGAAAACAGGAACAGAAGGATGCTGTAATCAAGAGGGACAGGAATGAACGATGACGAACGTCTTTATAAAATAATTTGTGAAGTCGCATCAAAATATGATCATCCTGTGAAAAGTGCCAGTTTCGAGAATTTTAAAGACTTTAAAGTTGCGTGGAATCGCACCGGTGCTGAAAAAACGTACAAAGTATCCGATTATGTATCTGATGCACCCCAAGAAATAATGTATGATTTCCTTGATTCCGTTATTGCACGTGCTATGGGAAATAAAACAGAATATAGTTCAAAATATATCGATTGGGTCACCTCGGATGATTTTGTTCTATCGAACCGTCCTACGTATCTGCAACGTAGCCGTAACGTCTCTCGCACCACAGTGGGAAAGAACAAAGAGATTGGAGAGTCGTTAGATAGACTGATCAACGCCGACCTTCTTTGTGAATCGGACATTCATAACTCGTACTATACTTGGACGACTCGTCCGGGTTACACTAAAGTGGGAAGCTGCAACCCCATATTCCGAGTAATTACGATATCATCTTCCTTGGACTCAGAAAAGGTTCCTGAAAATGTATTAGATTACGTCACATATCACGAAACGTTACATCTACGCCGAGGATATCGACCTCACAAAAGGGCACATGATAAAGCATTTAGATGTTCGGAAAGATCCTTTCCCGATTGGAAAGAGTGCGAGAAATTTCTAACAAAAATGAAAACAAAAAGCAGATAAAAAAGCGGGGGCAGTTTCCTGTCCCCATCTAGAGGTTTTAGAACTTCACTGAATTTCAGTTCTTCTTTTTGGTAGCGCATCCGCCTTTTTTAGGTTCAACCTTCTTCTCAGCAGGTTTCACCTTTTTATCAGCGACTACGGCAGGTTTTGTTGCCATAAAACCTAATGTATAGGTGAGGATTTAAAGCAATTCCATTAACTCTCTTTTAAATAGGATAGTAAAATTAACAATGGCTTAAATCCAACTAAATATAACGTAAAAAAAGCTTCATTTTTCGAATTTATTTTTCGTTTTCAGCAGACCTCTGGATAAGTTGAAGTAGGCCTACACAGTTCATCTACAATATGACCGACGGCGAAAAGAATTTTGTTTTCGAAACACCCGATGGAAAGATCGAATTGGATTTCAATGAAGTCCGTACTTTAGCGGACTCAGGAAATATGGACGGTCAGTATGCTTACGGCCTCTCTTTGGTGCTCGGTATAGAGACGGAAGCAGATGAAAATAAAGGCTACAAATATCTAGAAGATGCTGCCGAGGCAGGACAGTTCGAAGCTATGCTTTTCTTAGTAAAAATGTTCTTCGCTGGCCAATATTTTGAAATGGATTCAGAGAAAGCTGTTGACTACGCCTACAGAGCCGTAGAAGCAGGGTCACAAGAGGCTAAACTGTATCTTGGAACGGCTTACATGGACGGAATGTCCGTAGAAAGAGATTACATAAAGGCTGCTGACCTCTTCAAACAGGCTGCTAGTGCGGGTTTCCAAGAAGCAAGGAACAGTTTAGCGTATCTTTATGAAGAAGGCCTCGGAGTCCCCAAGGACGAAGAGAAGGCGTTCAAACTTTACGGTATAGCGGCCAAGGCCGGGAACATTAATGCGATGTTTCGATACGCCGTATCTTTGGAATACGGCATTGGCACCGACGAGGACCTTATCCAAGCGGTAGAATGGTACGAAAGATCAGCAAAACAAGGGGACGCCTTTGCAATGCACCGTTTAGGCATCGTTTATTCTAGGGACTCGTTGCTGGTCAAAGAGGACCCCGATATAGCCTTCGGCTGTTTCTTAGCCGCAGCACTTCAAGGAGTGGCGGATTCGATGTATGCAGTAGGAATATGTTACAGGGACGGTTACGGCACAGAGATGAATTCCGAAGAATCAAAGAAATGGATCAAACTTGCTGCTGATAACGGCGTGGATAGCGATTAAACTGCCAAATGAACTTATAAACAATGTGACCAATCACCGTATATGGCGATAGACGGGATCATAAAATCTGCTGAGAACGGAAATCCTGAGGACCAATATCAATTAGCGATGCTTTATACCAGAGGCGAAGAAGTCCCTCAGAATTATTCTGAAGCTGAAAAATGGCTTCGTAAAGCGATTGAAAACAAGCACCTCCCAGCAGAAAGGGAACTGGGCATATTGATCGCATCCGGTTCTATTAAAGGAAGAACAGAGACCGAAGCCTATGACCTTCTGCGAAGTCTGACAAATCGTATGGACCCTCGCGCAGTCTATTATCTTGCGTTCTTGTACGAGAACGGCAACTGTGTGAACAGAGATATGGTAAGCGCCATACGTCTATACGGAATGGCTGCAAATCTCGGATACCCAGGAGCACATGAGGATCATGACCGCGTCAATGAACTTTACATCAAAGAACGTAGAGCCGTTCTAAGATCAAGGCCTTTGTTGAACTTAGAGGTTTCAGATAACGGTATCGAAGGTGCATGTTGCAAGGACATGCTAGATTTCATCCAGAAAGATGACATCTTCTTCGTTGATTCGTACAAGGGCCCTGCTATTGCTGCATTGAATGAAAATGGTGAAGAAGTGATACTCGATAAGTGCCCGTTCTGTAATACCGAGTTGAAAATCATACCGAAAAGATGCTAATTTTTTTTTGGTTTTCAAGTTTCAAATGATAGATAGACAATAATCGGTTACTAGGTAATGATATAATAAATTGGATGCTATGTCACGTATGGAGGAATCCGTATGACCGATAAAAATATCGA
>CAYYMA010000034.1:0-9459 GCA_964472805.1 uncultured Methanomassiliicoccales archaeon
GAACTTTGGAACTTGTGGCGGCTATTACCATATAAGCACCGTCCATAAACTGGCCTGCGTTATTTTTTGATATTGTCGATTTAATCAATATCTCAGCAAGTTCTTCGATCTCGGGTAAAGCCTCTTCGGTAATTACTTTAATCCTAAATCCTTTGAAATGTCTACATTTTCTAAGTGCCACTGGCCCTCCGCCGAATACGGCGATAGTCCTTTTGGACGGAGATAGGAACACAGGAGTCATCCTGTCATCTTTCGACATCGAGCGAATTAATACGTTACTCTTATTCAATAGTTGAGTTATATGTCCAACCCCTATATCGTGTTACTCTTGCTTGAATAAAAATATATTATTATACTTTATCCAAAGCTTGTTGAAGATCAGCAATTATATCGTCTATATGTTCACAACCTATAGACAATCGAATGGTCGATCCTTTGATGCCCTGTTTTATAAGCTCTTTTTCGGACAATTGTGAATGAGTAGTTCCAGCAGGATGAATCACTAAAGATTTAACATCAGCAACGTTCGCAAGAAGTGAAAATAATTCCAGACTGTCTGCAAATTTCTTTGCCTGGGTCTTTTCACCTTTAACATTAAATGTGAATATGGATCCAGCTCCATTGGGGAAATATCTTTTGTATAGAACATGGTCAGGACTGTTAGATAGCATAGGATGATTGATATCATCGACCTTAGGATGTTTGCTCAAGAACTCTATTACCTTCTCGGCGTTCTCTACTTGCCTCTCAACCCTTAATGAAAGTGTCTCCAGACCTTGCAGTAAAAGGAACGCATTGACCGGCGATATACATGCCCCGGTATCTCTGAGGAGTATCGCCCTCATTCTAGTACAGAATGGTGCTTCTGGTGTATCACGTGCAAAGCTCATCCCATGATAACACGGATCTGGGTCAGCAAGTCCAGGGAATTTTCCCTTAGTATAATCGAACTTGCCCGATTCTATTACTACGCCTCCAAGTACCGTCCCGTGACCCCCTATGAATTTAGTTGCACTTTCTACGACGATATCCGCACCGTGCTCTAACGGTCTAAAGAGATATGGCGTTGCAAACGTGTTGTCTATCACTAAAGGTATCCCGTGTCTGTTTGCTACTTCACCCAAAGCCTCAACATCAATTAGGTTAGCATTAGGGTTACCTATCGTTTCAGCAAATATGCATTTGGTCCTATCGTCAATGGCTTCTTCAAACTTTTTAAGAGCATCCTTATTTGTGGGATCAACGAACTTAGTAGTTATCCCATAATGAGGTAAAGTATGAGCAAAGAAATTGTATGTACCTCCGTATAGGGTAGCAGCCGAAACGATATTATCGCCCACTGACGCTAAATTCTGTATTGTATATGTTATAGCCGCTGCACCTGACGCCACTAGTAATGCGTCACTTCCGCCTTCCAGTGCAGCGATCCTTTTTTCGAAGGCTGACTGAGTATCGTTGTTAAGACGACCATATATGTTGCCAGGCTTCTTTAACATAAAAATATCGGCCGCATCGTCACAGCTATCGAAAACATAAGAAGTCGTAAGGTAGATAGGGACCGCTCTAGCCTTAGTTGTAGGGTCTGGATTTTCTTGACCAGCGTGTAGCTGTATAGTCTCAAATTTCATCCCTTTTTTGTTACCCGGTCCTCGGGGTACATTCTTATCGTCCTTGAAAGTCATGTTATCCCTCTGCGGAATACCGCATATATATTAGTGGTACAGACTACTTAAATTCAGTCATTCAAGAACATATCACCTATTTTCATTGTTATGCTAACGAAATAAACTAAAAGAGTCTTACGATAACGTCCTTGGCATACCCTATACAGTACATCGTCTAATTAGTATAGGACCGATTTGTCTGCAAAACATTTGACACGCGACCGAGTAATCACATTAGAAATAATGTACTTCAACATTGCATAAATGCCAGACCTTTCTTTGTGACCCTGTATTTCTGGTTCCTACTAGTGGGCTTTTCCTGTGTTCTTTCAATATATCCTTCCTCAATAGTGGGCTCTAAATAATTGTTCATGAACGTAGGCCTATGTTTTAATTCCAAACGGCTCATAATTTCTTTAGCGGCGACCTCTTCTGTTCCTACAGCTGTCAATAAACTGGATATACGGAATTCACGAGTTCTGGTCTCGCGGTCTTTAATTTCGCCTGGTATTAACATAGGTTGTATGCTCTCAGTCTTAGGTTTTACACACGCAAACTCTTCGAACTCATCCAACGGCTCTTCAAATTCTTCTACTTCGGTATTCGCTAGTTTCCTGGACTTCAACGAAAACGTTATTGCAAAATCATCCTTAGATGCTTCAATCAACACATCGGAGATACCAGATTTAAGACACGCAGCATTCATGTTGGGAATACCGGTACCCATAAGCCTCATCTTTCCTGCCCTGACGAATATATCGGCTACAGCAGGGTTGGCAGGTCTAGATCTACCTTCGACGCTTGTTGGAAGGTCCTTCTTATTGAGACCACCGGAATTTGATATCGTAATACGTTTTTTGTATACTCTGATTCTAATTGGATCCCCAGTGGAATAATCCTTGTGTGCTATCGCATTGATTATCGCTTCTTCGATAGCATCCATAGGATACTCTTTGTTCGTTATATATTTGGACGACAGGACATCCATGGCTTTCTTGGATTGGAGGAACGCAGGTCCAGAAATAATATCCATCTCGCCCATCAGACCAGATGACGAGAATTTACCGATCCGTATATCAGGAGCAACTATGAATTTTGACGGGTCGCTATGGAACATCACTACCGCTGAACCCTTGAGCAGATCTTTTTGCATCAGATTCATTGACTGCATCAGTTTAGCATTGTCAATTTTCTTTGGGATCTTTGCCAAAGATCGAAAGTTATTGACTGCGTTTTTATCTAAATCTTTAACTACGGCACCAGGAACTAGAAGTCCTAATCTTGCCCTTCGATCTCTTAAAAGAATGAAATTCTCTAAATCGTCGCCAACTAGCTCACGATCTACCTTTCCAATACGTCGATAATACAATCCGTTTAAGCTGACCGGTTCTGGACTTGGTTTTATATCCATTGCAACGCAAGCACGTCCCTTATTTTCAATCGGTCTAACGTGAGGATGTATATCGAGGACGTCAGATATTTTTTTATAAATATTTCGAGAAAGATCTATAGCTTCCTCAGGAAGAAAAGAATCTGCGTTCCCAATGACCAATCTACCGCCATATGAGTTCGCAAACGCACAGACTGTCCGCATATGCTTATTTTTCCATTTCTTTTTTTGGTCCGAGGTCTGATCTGCCATGATCGGTTAACCGTATTGATAGCTGATTAAGCTTTTCTATCGAAATAGTCATATCTAACGATTAGGCCTATGCCGTAATGAAGAAATAATTACTTTTTAGCGATAAAACATACCCAATTCTTTTCTGGAAGTGTTGTATATTCCGTACTGAAACCTGCATTTTTCAATATCGAAAGTAATTCATCGTTATGTATGAGTTTCATGCCCGTTCTCATACACGCTTCATCATTTCTTTTTTTGAATTTTGGATCAGGATACTGTTCAGATATTACCATTAGTATTCCTTTCGGTTTAAGAACTCGGTATACCTCGCTGAACGCCAAATCAAGATCACTCCAAAAGAAATATGTCTCGAATGCTGAAACAAGATCAAAGGTTACGTTCGAATAAGGAAGTTCCTCCGCCGGAGCCTGATCTATTCTACACATTCCTGCCTCAATCTTGATCTTATTGGTTTCAGAAGCAAAGGTTACAGCATCTTCGGAAAAGTCAACGCCTGTAAGATATGCCTTGGGAAATTTTGATCCGAGCATATTGAGTTGCATGCCGCCGCCACATCCAACATCCAAAATACTATCGGGATCTATGGACGGAAGCAAAGACATGGCCCATTCACTCAACTCCTTATGATGAGAATTCATTGATTCTAGTGCCTCACGTCCTTCGGAACCCTTCGGATCACCGAAACGAAAATAATCAGGTGGTTTTTGCTCCATGAGATACGATATACAAGCAACAATATATCATTTCAGCCAAAAAGCTTTATTTTTATAACGAAAGTTAACACGTAAAAACAATTACAAATTTAAAGGAGTTCGTGTATTGTGGCGGTCGAGGTCATCAAATGGTAACCATTATTGATTCCGAATGCACCGCTTGCGGTGCGTGTGAAGACGTTTGCCCCGAAGGAGCAATCACAGTTGACGAAGTAGCCGTAGTCGACGCTGAAAAATGCATCGACTGTGGACTATGTATCGACGAGTGCTCATTCTCTGCAATTAAAGAGTGAACGTTATCACTAAACCTTTTAACTTTTTTTACAGAATTAAAAGGATTTAAAAAATCCTTTGTTTTAATTCTGTTCGGCTGGTTTTTTCTTCTTTAACCACTTAGGCCCAATCCAATTCCACTTTCCAAGCAGATGCATTACTGCTGGGACGATGTATGTACGGATTATCAGTGCATCGATCAGTATAGCTATACATAACGAGAAACCGAACTCCTGCATCATAGGCATGGACGATAACATCAACGTTCCGAACGCTCCACCCATTATCAGACCGCATATGGTTATGACGGAACCTGTGTGAGTGACCGCTTCATAGATCGCTTTATCATTGTCCATTTCCAAATGCATAACGTTCTCTTTGATACGTGTAGTTAGTAAGATATCATAATCCATTCCTATTCCAAGACATATTATGAATAATATCATCGGAACAAGCCAAACGATATCTACTCCAAGTATACCAACGAATAACAGATTCGTAAGAGCAATGGTCCACACTACACCCATCAATATTGTCACTACAGAACGTATCGGTATGACATAGGACTGCATTGCGAATAGAAGCAACACAAGGATCAGTACAATGACGATTATGCCTATGTATTGGAACTGGTCAGCCACGGATTTAGAAAGATCGTACGTTATCGCAGGAGCTCCGGTTATCCATTTGTTGAC
The DNA here is from genome assembly GCA_964472805.1 of uncultured Methanomassiliicoccales archaeon. Classification (GTDB taxonomy): domain Archaea; phylum Thermoplasmatota; class Thermoplasmata; order Methanomassiliicoccales; family Methanomethylophilaceae; genus VadinCA11. The sequence goes on from CAYYMA010000034.1 coordinate 4,991, forward strand.
CGCAACGTCATTATTATCTTGAATGAACGTGTTTACGATCGATTCTATCTCGTCTAACGTATCCATGGCTCTGTTAGAGGTCGCCGAGGATTCCGTTATGGCCGTTATTTTAGCGTGCGTTAGTGTCATTCCACTCGCAGTAGCCGTTCCTCCCAGTGCACCTCCAAGATAATTGATAGAATAGTCCATCATAGGTGCTAAGTCAGGATCATTCATCGCCGCGACGCTCAACCCAGGCGAATGTGTTTGAAAATAATGGGTGAGGTCTGCTGAATTTCCAGTTACTATCATAGTATTCAGGATATTCAAAAGATTCATGTCCAAGCCCTTTCCCATCAATACTCCAGTAGCATAAGGAACGGCTTCAGTAGGCATTATCGTAAGTGACATTCCCGCTATAGCATGTGCTTTGATGGCTTCAGGCGCATCAGGATTTATGGCTGAAGTAGAATTTATCAGAGGTTCCATCCCCGATTCAATCAAGAACTTATCGTAAGATGACACCGCCAACTGTATGATACCTAGCTCCGTCGGGTCGTTCCATTTCATTAAACTGGACGATGATTGAATATTCTCGATGCCACCGTTATCAACAGGACCCAACTGGAACGTCAGAGACTGGACTCTTTCATAAATTCCATTATCGATCCATGTGAACTCGGGCACAATATCACCCATATATTCTGTATATTTTACGTTAGCAATAGGTTCATTGAACTCGACTAGAATGTAATTAGGTTGCAGATATCCTTTGCCAACGTGATCTTCTATCATCACCAACCCATCGTATGATTCGCCGGTACTCAGAGTACCCATAAAGTCGTACGATGTCTCAGCTGTCGCTACGACATAGGCCGCAGGTAAAGTGATTAAAATAGCCGCGATCACGATCGCTTTAGCGTGGTCCTGACTGAACCTAGCCGATCTACGGAAGTAACTGGTGCCTGCACGAGATACCTTTCCATACCATCCATTCATTGCCTTGTTGCCTTCTTTGAACGTTTCCGCATTAGAAGGCCAGAAGATCTTATCCCCTATGAGGGCAACAATAGACGTGATCAATGTCAGAGCCGCAATAAGTGCGATTGCAATACCCAACGCCAATACGATTCCCATAGTATTGATCATTGGAACCGAAATTAACGATATTGAACCGAACCCGATGATAACGGTCATGCCTGAAATTGTTATTGACTCGCCGGCCCAAACGATCGAGTTATGTAAAGCTTTTTGATGATCTTTGCCTAAGCGACGCTCTTCCTTATATCTTGCAAGTATGAAGATACAATAGTCGCACCCAGCACCCATCATTGTAACTAACATCAATAGTTCAGTGATGAAGAATATGTCCATCACTTGACCTAGTAAAAATACTAATGAAAGAGTTATCCCGAAGGCAAGTCCGATAGTGATCGGCGGAGTTGCTGCCGAGATCGCGGACCTAAAGAACAACCCTATAAGAATAAGGATCATAATTATTGTGGCGGGTTCTATTTTAGAGAGGTCCTCCATCGTCCCCACCTGCGTATCGTAATTTATCGCGTCAAACCCTGTTACGTACGTATTGATATCTATTGCATCATTACCACCGGCTGCAATGTATTGTGATAAAGTACTGGATACCAGATTCCTAAGTTCAAGAGTGTCGTCGCCAACGAAGGAGGACGGGTAAAGCACGACTACCATCGCTAAACATCCCTCGCCTCCAGCGCTTGGAATTACTCCGTTGTATGCAAATTCAATAATATTTGTATTATCCGTAATCCGATTTTCATTTAATAAACGGACAAACTTTTGAAACTCTGCGGCAGCCTCAGCTTCAGGAGAATCCGAATGTATCACTAGGATCGGACTGTCTGCTATCGATACATCCGATTGATTAAAATTATCATCAATTATATGTAAACCAATGACTGATTCGGATTGTTTAACTGCGACTTCTTGAATATCGTATTTTAGGACATCCCCTGCACCCATTGCAAGGGGTACAGCACACAATATTATGACGATCCATGCTATAATTATCTGCTTTGGATGCTTCATAATAACGTTTGCTAATTTGTCAAATAACATCAATATCAATTAACCGAACTGATGTCTTGATATAAATATTGCTAAAGATCCAACAGATTTTTTGCACTGTTTTAACAATTATGCAAATCCATTGTTCACCTAATAGTTGATTAAAACCAATATTATGAGTTTTATTAAAAATGTTAAGAATTTACGGCTTCACGAACCACGCGATATAATGACTAAGTCGACCGATTCTCATCATAGGAATATTCCTTTAAAATATTCAAAAAAATTATATGTCAAATGACTTCCAATAAATGAAATCTTTAAGAATTTGAGCAGTTATCTTGAAAGAACGCGAAAGAGCGGACTATTAGAAACTACTTTATCGTTAGGATTTATAATCTACGCTAATGATAGATGAAAAAGCAATTAAAGCCGCACAGGAAAATTACGGCGAACTTTTAAGAAGTCAATTGAAAAGAGTAGAGGCTCTAAAGAAAGAGGGGGATTGGGTAGACTATTCTAAACTCGATAAACTAATCATCGGCGTATGCGGAGGGGACGGAATAGGGCCGTACATATGCGCATCCGCACAAAAAGTCATGGAATTCCTTCTTGACGATAAGATCAAGACCGGTAAAGTGGAGATACGTCAGATAGAAGGATTAACGATAGAACGCAGAGTAGAAGTCATGAAAGCTATACCTGACGATACTCTAGCCGAGTTAAAAAAATGTCACGTTATTCTTAAAGGACCTACTACCACACCAAAGAAGGGAGATCCATGGCCGAACATCGAAAGTGCAAACGTAGCTATGAGAAAAGAATTAGACTTATTTGCTAACGTTAGACCTGTGTCTGTTCCTGAACTTGGAATAGATTGGACATTCTTTAGAGAGAATACAGAAGGCAGTTACGCTTTGGGAAGTAACGGTATTCATGTTACTGACGATTTAGCAATGGACTTCTGCGTTGCAACCAAACAAGGTACAGAACGTATCATAAGAGCAGGATTTGATTTTGCTAAAAAGAACGGCAAAGGTTACGTTTCTCTTGTTACGAAAGCTAACATCATAAAGACTACTGATGGTAGATTCCTCGATATAGCAGAAGAGGTTGCAAAAGACTATCCAGACATTAAATGGGACGATTGGTTCATTGATATAATGACTGCGAAACTAATAGACCCTGCAAGAAGAAGCGACTTCCGCGTATTCATACTGCCCAACTTGTATGGCGACATACTAACAGACGAAGCTGCACAGATTCAAGGTGGCGTAGGAACAGCTGGTAGCGCGAATTTAGGAAAAACATATGCTATGTTCGAAGCTATACACGGTTCAGCACCACGTATGGTTGACGAAGGTCGCGGTAATTTCGCTGATCCTAGCAGTATGATCAAAGGTGTAGCGTTGATGATGAGCCATATCGGCGAAGTAGAAAAAGGAAATAGACTTACTATGGCTTTAGACGTATGTTGTCAGTTCGAAAAGAAACTGATAATGACCGGAAGGGATACTGGTGCAACAGGCGATGAGTTCGCAGAATACGTTATGAATACTGTTCAAAGAGACGATCTTGAAAAAGTATGGAAAAACTACATCGATAAAGCAAAAGCTAATTAAACCCCTTTTTAAACCTTTTAATTCGTCATTCGACGTACTCGGTAACCGTCAATATTATAAATTATGTGTGAAATCACACACAGATGACGGAATTAAAATTCGCCAACCCCGGTGCACTAGGTCTATGTGCATTTGGGATGACAACCTTATTAGTTATGTTCTACGACTTTACTGTCCGCCCGATAGATAGTCTCGCGTGGGGCATGATGATATTCTGCGGTGGACTGTTACAGCTTATAGCGGGTGCAATGGAATACCGCAACGGCAGTACCTTCGGAACGGTAGCGTTCTCGTTGTACGGTGCATTCTGGATGTCCTTTGCATTCATGGGCATCGCTACTGCTTTAGGTTTACAAGGTCCTGATGCCACGGCCAAGGGGATGTACTTATTCGTATGGTTCCTAGTAACGTTGATGCTGTTCTTCGGTACTCTTAAGACCACCAGAGCGTTGCAATTGGTCTTCGGATTACTGGCTATAGTGTTCTTAGGACTAGCTATAGGAAGTGTTTTCGGTAACGCTGATGTGATCATGGTCTCCGCGGCAATCGGAATGATACTAGGCGTGGTTGCAATATATACTGGCTTAGCACAGGTAATAAACGAAGCTAACGGAGAAGAGGTTCTCCCACTGTTCCCCGTTCAAAAGAATTGACCTGAATGTAACGACTTAAACCTTTTAACTTTATATTTAAAAATTGACAATAGCATGAGACAGCAGTAAAGCATTTTTAAACATCAAGTCACTTAACGAAACATGGATCAGATCCGAGAACAATTTATTCGATACCCTTCTCAAGGTAAAGTTGCAGAGGTCATGCTAAGAT
>CAYYMA010000035.1:0-9369 GCA_964472805.1 uncultured Methanomassiliicoccales archaeon
CGCTGAATTAAGCAAATGAGATAGACCGTGGCTGTCTTTGTAAATAGGGAATTTAAATTCTTTTTCATCCTCGAGTGTTCCGTTAACCATTTTTGGATCCCGAGTGACTAAAAGTTCCTGACGACCGAACACCATAACCTCCAGACGTCCTGCATAACTTTTTGTTATTTCGCGGATCTCGCCCTTGTTCAATTCAACTGAAAGGGTCGTCTGATACATCATATTCGGATAGAACGAATTGAACATGTTCATATTGTAACTTCCATATATCCTGGAAGAACTTCTATTGGCATACATTTGTCCGATTGTATTGACCATTACCGGAGAATCCGCCGCGATATCAGTAGGATCGAACCTAGGCAGCATTTGTACAAATTCGATCTTTGTATTTTTACATATTTCCATAGCCTCATCGACGCTATCGTTATGTTCGAAATATATCCTGTCGGCATAGTTAGATACGGCTTCCATATTACGAATAGAATTCACGTAGAATGACATATCGGGCTTAGATGGATTTCTACCGATTCTTTCAGGAGTTTCCTTTTTCACAGAGTATTTCCGTTTACTACTTCCGCTAATGAAAGGATCCGAACTGGCAATGTTCTTGACTTCGTCTATACGCGGGTCGTATGTTCGATATATTTCGTATTCGCCGTCAGGCATCTTAAAAGGTGCAGTGATCTTCGTAATATCACTTATTTTGAAACCGCCGATCTTAATATCGCCTTTAAAAATCGATATTCCGTCCCGATTGTTCAGATCCATCATCGCGTCAGATTGGACAAACGAACGATTTTTTATATTCACGTTACCAAGATAATATCCTCTGTTGTCCGGGTATGTTGATTGAACTGGAGATTTCACTCCACCAAAATATCCGTCGCAGATTCCGCGATTGAATATTGTCTGCAATAGTTTAGCAGAAGGAGCGATGGTTGCGTCATCCTCTCCTTTCTCCTTCATAGAATACACTTTTGATGCAAGATATGCATAAGCGGGACTCCTCATACGCCCTTCGATTTTAGCTGATGTGATACCGATATCCTTCAGCTTAGGAATGTAATCTACTCCGTACATGTCGGCGCAGCTCATTATGTAAGATTCCTTTGTATCGGTCTTATATTTTTTTCTGCAGGGTTGTGCACACTGTCCACGGTTACCGCTTCGACCACCAAGGATACTTGAGAACAAACATCCTCCTGAAACACCGTAGCACATAGCTCCCTGTACGAAGACTTCAGTCTCCACAGGAGAATCTTTAACGATTGCCTTGATCTCTTCGAAGGTAAGTTCACGTGCCAATATTGCTCTATCGATGCCATTCTCTTTGCACCATTCTAACCCGGCCCTGGAGTGTATCCCCATCTGGGTCGAAGCGTGTTTAGCTATCTCGATACGATTTATCCGTCTAAGGAGTCCTAGGTCCTGTAAAAGAACAGCATCCGCACCGATTTCAGACAGGAATCTAACGAACGAAACTGCATCATCCATTTCGGAATCCTTGATTAGCGTGTTCGCCGTAACATAAACTTTAACGCCACGGTCGTGAGCGTAATTTACTGCACCTTCGATCTGTTGATCAGTAAAATTGTCAGCGAACGACCTAGCCCCATAGGACTTACCTCCGAGGTACACAGCACTGCATCCGCCTTTTATAGCAGCGATAAGACCTTCGGGTGAGCCTGCGGGAGCCAATATTTCCATATGTGGTCCTAACATAACGTCCATTTATAATTTATCCCATCTACCAAGGTTGAAGGCTAACTGTAACTTCCTGTTTATATACCATTATTTCTCAATTTGAATCATATGGTACGTAAAAATAGCAAAAACAAGAAGAATCATGTTAAATCGGAGATAGATGGAGATGTGCTCAGTATCGATTGTCGTGATTGTGGACGGATACCTGACGCGGCATGTGCTGAATGTATCCGATGCATAATTACAGAAATGAAAAAACATGGTTATGTCGAACGTGTTAGAATGAGGACAGGTCGAGACATAGAGATCTCTGGACCAGCGGCTGAGATTCTTTGTGAATTGTCGTTTATAGACAAGTCATCATCAGTGATAAGAACCAAAAAGAGGGGGCGATGTAAATCTTGCAACTACTCAGGTGATCGGATAATCGATATTGCATGGAAATCATTTCCAGTTCCAGACTTTGCAGGTGCCAGAGGAAAGCTCATGTCGTTTAAGACCGGGCGGAACGTATGCGATATTTGCGTACAGAAAACATACAGGGCATTAGACCAAGCTGAACTGACAATCTCCGAACTTTCAGAAAAAGCTTTATTAATTTCTAACGGGAGGATGTAAATGCCACGAATCCAGAACGAAGGATATGACTGTTACGATTCATCCAAAGAAAAATTAGATCCCGAAAATAGATCTTATTCGCAACGGTACGAAGTTCCAGAAAAAGTACCAATGAGAACGGACGGAATTATGACGTGTTTCAAACGTATCGTATCATCTAATATTAGGATTAAGCCTATATATGCCGACTGTTGGCTTCTAGGTTCTACTGATGATTTAGACATCATATCAGAATACGGACTTCCTGGGGCGAATGTTGTTATAGGTACCGCTATCGACGGTGAAACAGAATATAATCTTACTCCAGACGAATATTCTTCGCCTGATTCTATAAATGCTATAATAGAAAAAGCAATAGAAGAGGTCAGAAATTCTTACAGAGATAGGGGAGGAAGAATGGACAGACGTAGTGTTCTTAGTGAAGCACGTGGGATTCTTCTCGGACTTTCCGATACCATCGAAGCCGTCTACGGAAGCAATTGTTTAGACCTTGACAAAGTCATCGACGATTTATGTGAAACTGTGTATCGATACACTGTAGGGTTAGGAATATTCGACATATTACTTTCAGACCAACGATTAGAAGATATCTACATAGATGCACCATGTGACAAGAACCGGATACATGTAACGATGAGCGGCGTATCTGGAATAAATTCTAATCAGCGGTGTAGGACCAATCTTATGGTAGATCGCAAGGAGGTCATGAACTTAATTAGCGTTTTGAAAAGAGACAGTGGCCTTCCATTCTGCGAATCGGATCCAGTTCTAGAAACGGATATGAAAGGATATGATGCCCGAGCGACCGTGGTCGGATATCCTATGAGTCCTAACGGAGATTCTGTATCTGTAAGAAAACATTCGACCCGACCATGGACCCTTTCCCGTCTAATCGCAAACGGGACGATTGAGTCAAAAACAGCTGGACTTCTTTCGTTCTTAGTGGATAATCGTTGTACTTTTCTTATATGTGGTGCTAGAGGTGCAGGTAAAAGTTCCATGCTTTCCGCACTTATGTTCGAATTCCCCATGTCACAAAGGATACTAACTATCGAGGACACAACAGAACTTCCCGGAGAAAAAATGAGGAAAATGGGATACAAAGTTCAATCCCTCCTTATCAACGAAAAAATGAACGGCGACAATCAAAGTCGTGCTGATGAGGCATTGAGAGTATCATTAAGAATGGGCGAATCTGCGATAATACTTGGAGAGGTTAGAGGCGGTGAAGCAAAGACGCTATATCAAAGTATGAGGACAGGCCGTGCCGGAAGTTCAATTATGGGTACGATACACGGAGATTCTGCTAATTCTGTCTATAAACGTGTTGTTCATGACATGGAAATAGATCCTGAAGCGTTTATGGCCACCGACGTAATAGTAACGTTAGGAACCGTCAGAGATAGAAAGGCAGGTAACCAGAAAAGAATAATGAAAGAGATGGTGGCGACAGCCGACAAAGCAGGCGATTTCATAGATATCTCTGATGCTGATGGTTTGTTCTCGACACCTATGATGAAAAGAATAGCTTCATCCTGTGGAATGGACCGTGAAGATGTTTTGAACGACATATTTGCTAGATCGGAGATCAGAAAAATGTTGGCCGAACGAGGAATCGAAAATGAAATATTCCTCGGTCCAGAATGGATAAGCATAGCTAACGATCACATAACTCGGAATTCTAACAAAAGAGCTGAAGATCTGATATCTTCCTTTGAAGTAAAGATGCGTAGAGCGGTGGGTGAATGACGTGTCCAAAATGGATTTTCGTTTGCTTATGAGAGAAGGGCCTAGAACAATAGGTATGATGTCCGTTGTTCTAGAATCGGGAGGTTCTTTAGATACTGCAGTAAGAGAGGTCGCTGAGAGCGGCCCTGATAGTACTAGCAAATTATTCTCTAGGATAGTACAGGACGCGGACGTACGGATAAGTCCAGACATCATATCAGGACTTAATTCCTTACTTTCATCGTTTCCAAAAGAATTGGCAAGTTTCAGAAGATCCACGCATATGTTGATCGCGGCTTCCGAGATGTCACCAGGACCAGAAAAAACCAGAGTCTTGAAAGATGCCACAGATATTTCATTGAATGGACTAAAGGAAATGGGAGAATCGTTCAGTTCTTCTTTGACGAATCCGTGTATGATCATATTCGGTCTCGGAATAATGGTTCCAATGATACTGATGTCCATCCTTCCGATATTGCAGATTGGCGGCATGTTTGGCGAATCTGTGGGTTTGGAACCTATAATCATCGTAACATTGGTAGCGGTTCCAGCGTGTGTGTTCTGCATTACGTTAACTATCAAAAATAAGAATCCTTTTGGTGCGAATAAAGGTGACGGGAAATGGTCTAGCATTCTACCATTATTCGTTTTTATTCCATTTGGTGCATTGGGTTGGTACCTTACCGGCGACATTATTGAAACTGTGATGTTCGCAACAGTTCCAACAGGATCGATCGCCTTTGTGTACGTTTACCCTTCACGAAAGACAGAAAATAAACGTATTGCCGCAGAAAGGATGCTTAAAGATTCGGTTTTTGAACTAGGAAACCGTCTGATATCTGGTGAGAATTTTGAAAACTCAGCTATAGGTGCTCTGGAAACAAGGAAAGAAACTTCTTATCTAGCTGAACAGTTGAAAAAAGAAATGATACTATGCAGAGGAGATGTTATTTCGGCAATAAGTACCACGCTGAACAAAATATCTCCTATTGTGGCAAATTCTTATTGTGAAGTGTACGAGGCCTCGCTAAAAGACATTCGGGATGCAGGACGTATGGCAATATCTATAGGCCGACAGATGCAGGACCAAGAAAACGTGATTAAGAACATATCGAACAAATTGAAAAGTATGTTAGATATGATGACCACAACAGCCGCCGTTTTCGCACCTATGGTGTTAGGCCTATGTGTTGCAATGCTCGCACCTCTTACAACAATATCCGAAGTGGTGGACATGACCAGCATTTCTGTTATAATTGCAGCATATCTTATCGAACTGTGCGTATTGATGGCTATACTTACTACTGCACTTACAGGCAATAACGGAATAAGTAACGTTACTTATCGTTTCTCAATGATGCTTCCAATATCCATGGTCATATTCTTTATGTGTATGAGTTTTGCATTATGAAAATATTCAATCTTTTTTAATATCATACAGTTATCTTAGATTGATGAAGGCGGGCACTCCAGGATTGTTGATATCTGTAATACTTTTTTCACTACTGGCACTTATATTCGCTGTACCGTTCTTATACGCACCAGGTACATTCTACAATCTAAATGGAACGTCGGGCATCTTAGATCATGAGTGGAGTGCCAGTCAGTTTATTTATGCACTAGGGGATATTCTTTGTCATCAAGAAACTGGAAGAAGCTTTATCGTAAACGGGTCGCAAGTGGCTATGTGTTCAAGAGATGTTGGTATGATCACAGGATGTGCGGTTACTCTAGTATTAACATTCAATTACGTGGGTAAATATCCATTCACAGAACATAAGATCACTTATTTGGGACTTTTACTTTTACTTATTATGATTACAGAATGGGTCGTTGGCGCAACTGTCGGTTATAACTTAATTTATCTCAGATTTCTTTTCGGTGCGATTGGAGGAGCAGGAATCGCCCTAATTATACAGAATATTGCATCCGAGCCATGGAAAAAGTGAGGGAGCGAGCTGAGGCTCGACGCGGGCCCGTCTGGATTTAATATTTGAGCTGCACGATAGTAATACGTGCGGATAGAACAGGTCTTATCGCTTACTCCCTCAATTAAATATTATCTTAGCAGTATTAATCACACTTGGTCCAACCGCACGATTTGCATACGTTACATCCACCTTGGAATTCTAGCTCTGACCCACATTTTGGACACGGATTAATAATTTTTCTTGCAGGTTCGGACGATGTGTTCTCAACGCCTTTTGTTTCAACCTGCATTTCCTTCCACATGTCAACAAGCACGTACCCTATGGCCGCAGGACAACATGAACCTTTACTGGTATCGTGTTTTGTGAACGTGCGTACCGTATACGATGGACAGGAACCACAGCTCTTTAGTTGGTCGACAATCGAATACACATCACATCCGCTTCTAGCAGCAAGAGATATCATTCTGGAAAGACCAATCATGAAATTATTACATCCGCCGGTAGATCCTTTGTTAAGATAAGCTTCCACAAGATCTCCACTCTCGGGATCAAAGAACGCTGTACAGTGCAGACTTCCGCATCCAGTAGTAAGCTTACGTTTTTTGCCTACGACGTTGTCTGCGACTTCTAGAACCGAACCACGCCTCTTCCTCTCTTCATCAGCAGCTTCTTTGTCCAACCGCTCTTCTTCTTGGGACTTCTTAGGAGTTAGAATACTGTCACGTTTACATCCGTCCCTGAAAACGGTGATACCTTTGCAACCTTTCTCCCAGGCGTACATGTAAATCTTTTCTACATCCTCTTCAGGGAAATCCTTGGGTAGATTGATAGTGGAACTTATCGAGGCGTCAATACGATTCTGCCATATGGACTGCATATCGATGCGTTCTTCGTAATCTAATATTTGTGCGTTCGTAAAGTAGTCGGGTAGTTCGGAATCATCTTGATATCCATATTCTTCCATGAACTCCTTGACGACGGGGGTGTAAACCCTATAGTAATCGTCCTTGCTGGATAGAGAAACAGTTCTACGCTCGTAATAATTAGCGAATATTGGCTCAATGCCACCGGATATCCCAAGCATAGTGGATATTGTGCCAGTAGGTGCTATAGTCATAAGTTGTGAATTCCTCAGTCCATATACTGCGACAAGGTCTCTAGTCTCTTGAGTAGTATTTTCCATGAAATAAGGGGATGCAAGCACTTGCTCTACCACACATTTTGAGAACATTCCCACTTCGGAAGCAATCACTGCAGATTCGTTGATCGCAGTGTCGGCCATCATAAATGAAAGTTTATCGCAGAACTCGATGGATTCTTGGGATCCGTATTTGAGCCTGAGCTTGATCATCATATCAGCAAGCCCCATGATACCGAGACCTATCTGCCTCCATTCAGTTACAGATCGTCTTTGTTCCTCAAGAGGATGTAACGGAAGTCCTTCGTCTAAGACTTCGTTCAGACCACGGACACTTATCCTGACGGCGTCCTTGAATTCATCCTCCATGAACATTCCGTCTTTGTTTACAAAAGCAGCTAAATTCAAGCTTCCTAACAGACAGCTGCCGCCTGGCGGAAGAGGTTCTTCAGCACAGGGATTCGTACCTGCGTATTCGAAGTCAGGGAACTCACTGAGCATATTCCAGTTAGAAATCCTGTCCCAGAATAAACAACCAGGTTCACCATAATCCCAATTTGCACTGCAAAGTTTTTTGAAGAATGCGTTTGCGTCAAGGTCCTTCCTTATCGTCTCATCTGTCTCTGGTCTTATGAACGTTTGAGTGTAGATTTCATTATCTCTGACCGCACGCATGAACTCATCCGTCATACGAATGGACATATTTGCCTTGGTCACACGTTCAAGGTCTGTCTTGACGTTCATGAACTCTTCTGTGTCCGGGTGTTCACAGGAAATAGTAAGCATGAGTGCACCACGACGTCCGTGTTGACCAATCAAACCAGTGACCATAGAATATAAATCTGTGAATGAGACCGATCCGGATGTTTCGGATGCTGTATTGTTTATTTTTGCGCCTCTTGGAGCAAGTTTTGTGAGATCTATACCTACGCCACCACCGTAACTAAAGGTTCTAGCTAGCTTACCAGCAGCTTCAAAAATAGACTCGATGGAGTCTTCAGGAGGGGTGAGTACGTAACAGTTGGAATATGTGACTTTTATACCTGCTTTATGGAGTCCACGGTTTGCCAGTATACGTCCACCAAAAAGGAATTTCTTTTCGGCCAACATTCTGCGAACATCTGAATTGCCTTCTGCTATACGATCGAGCCAATGGTCAAAAGTTTCTCCACAGTGACAATATTTCTTTTGCCAAATGTCTATTCCTATCTGATTATCACGTCCAACCCAATCTTCGATCTCCATAACTCAACTGTCTCCTTGTGCTGTGATACCATCAAAATAAATAAAGACCTTGTAAAAAATTGATGGAAAAAAAATTGCTACCAAAAACAAAATAAATACTAAGAAATTAGTATCTTTGGTGAGTGGGTCAACGGTTTCTATCTTAACGTTTAAAGTCAAGTTACGTTATACGTCTATCATAGTAAAAAATCCCATTTAATATCGACCTTAAAAATGAAAAATTATATAATGGTCGAAGCGATGGGTGTCACAGTCCGATGGACTATTCTTATATTCAAATATGTGAGGTGCAACAAATGGCAGGTGAAGATAATTTAAAAACAGGCACGACCACGATCGGCCTGAAACTGAAGGACGGCGTAATACTGGCCACCGATCAGAGGGCAACGGCCGGTCATTTAATCGCAAACAGTAACGTCAGAAAGGTATATCCTCTTTCTGACAACATAGGCATGACTATCGCAGGCTCTGTCGGCGATGCTCAACTTATGGTAAGGTACATGACCGCTGAGATTAACCTTTATCAAATGAGAAAAGGCATGCCGATAAGCGTATTATCGGCTTCTACACTTATCTCTAATATCATTCGTCAAGGATTTTATCTAGGCCTTATAATCGGAGGATACGATCCTTCTGGCGGACACATATACACCATCGACGGTGCGGGAGGATATCTTGAAGATAGATACATGTCCGTAGGTTCTGGATCAGTCTTCGCTCTCGGTTCATTAGAAGCATCATTCAAGGATGAAATGACCATGGACGAAGGCATAGATGTCGCTATTACGGCACTAAACTCCTCGAGGAGAAGAGACGCATTCAGTGGCGATGGCTTCATGATGGCATTTATAGGAAAAGATGGATACCAAGAGATACCGCAGTCAGAGCTCAAAGAGCGTTGCGAGAAGCTTGGGTTCTACTACCCTAACTAAACTTTTTTCTAAACCATTATTTTTAACAATTTAATAACTGGCGACGTTGTTTTTTAACGTCACTATGGTAGGA
>CAYYMA010000036.1:0-9292 GCA_964472805.1 uncultured Methanomassiliicoccales archaeon
TTATCTTATTCCTCCTTATAGGCATGGAGACGTCATAAAGAGCTTGATTTTCTCCATACCATAAATTGAGATTCTTTACGTTAACTGCTAGTTCTGATTTTTCTACCAATGTAATCACCATTTAGTATTCTTTGAGTAATGATATCTAATCAATGATGCGACGACAAACATCGAAAGTACGATCAATAAAAGTACGACAGCTGTACCATACTGATGCGTGACGGTACTTTCGCCCTCCATTGTAAGATAATATAATTGATAAGGTAACGCCATGATAGGTTCGAAAAGAGTAGGGGTTGCACTGACCTTGGATGCCACTGCTGCTGTGAACATAATCGGAGCGGTTTCTCCTGCAACGCGTCCTAAACTTAGAATTATGCCTGTTATTACTCCGCCTACTGCTGCAGGAAGAACTATCTTGTATATTGCCTGCCACTTGCTTGAACCCATTGCCATGGACGCTTGCATAAAGGTTTTAGGTACAGCTGAGACGGCTTCTTCCGTAGTCTTAATTATTACAGGTAACACCATAAACGCCAAAGTAATCGAACCTGCCAGTGCACAACGACCCCATCCAAAGGCTATAACAAATATGGACATTCCAAACAATCCGAATACTATTGACGGTGTTCCGTTTAATGCATCAATTGCATTACGAACTATTTGAGTAAATTTATTGTCGCGGGCATACTGAGAAAGATAAATTCCTGCACCAATCCCAAGAGGTAGTGCTATCACCGAAGATATAGCAATAAGTTCAAGAGTACCCACAATTGCAGGCCAGATCCCGCCTGCATTTCCTCCGTCACTCGGCATACCAAAAATAAATTCAGTCGATAGAGCCGGAAGGCCCTTTGCAAAAGTATCTCCAATTATTATAATTAATATCATTAGTATGAAAAACATCAATACTTCGAGTGAATAATGCGCTAAGACTTGCTTATTTGCAGAATTGACATATTTCAAGAATCTAACTCCTATGATACAACCTATAGTTACGAGTCCGCCTGTGATCAAAGCTAGATTATTATCAACGAACAAAGACGCCATCATAGAAGAGAATGCGAAAGTCGATACTACAAGTATTATTTTATTTATAAGTGGTTTAATTCTGTAAATTACTTTAAGAGCGTCATCATTAATTGTGTTAAGAATTTTGTTTTTAATATCAAGAGAATATTTTGAAGGTTTGATCGCACCTAGTTTCATGCCTGTTCTTCTTTTAATAGCATTAGCAAATAAATTGACAATAATTACAGACGCCAGTAGAAGAAGAGCGGCAGCAAACAACGAAGAGTAATGTATACTTAGATATTCGGCTTCGGGGATATCAATTGCTATCGTAGCAGTAAGCGTCGTTATAATCGAAAATATATTATAGATAGGTTCAGGAATAAAAGCCTGATTCCCCGTGACCATGATAACGGCCATAGTTTCCCCCATAGCCCTTCCGATACCAAGAATTGCTGCAGCGATAAGTCCTGATGATGCTGCAGGAAGGACGACTTTAGTGGTCGTTTCCCATTCAGTAGCTCCCATTGCCAGAGATGAATGACGGTACGATCTAGGCACTGCACGAATTGCATCCTCTGATACTGATATGACAGTAGGTAACGCCATTATTCCCAGCAATATGGATCCTGCGAGCCAAGAAGTGGAATCATTTAATTGTTCAGGAAACATATTCAAAAGTAATGGACAGAGAACTAGCAAACCAAAAAATCCGTATACTACACTAGGAATTCCTGCAAACACCTCGCATACGGGTTTAAGGATGTTTCTCGCTTTTTCAGATGCAATTTCAGAAATATATATGGCTGCACCGACACCAAGAGGCACGGCTATTATTATTGACCCTGCAGTCACCAGTATCGTGCCGATTATAAGTGGACGTGCTCCATAATAATCTTGTTTAGGAGTCCACCTATCACCAGTTATAAAATTCCATATCCCGATTTCTTGGAATGCTGGTATACTGAGTCCTGCTATGTAAATTATTATAAAAAATATTACGGCTGCAGCCGTCACGGCGGTAGCAGTTATAACGAGTTTAGGCACTGTGTCAGGGTTAATACGACTAAACATACGACCCTTATGCTTTTTTTTAGGCAGGTCCTGCCCGATACTTTTAATTTTATCGGGCTCTAACGTCGCATCGTTGGAAACCATGATCACAACTCATAGGTTTGACACGCTACCGAGATTGATATATCCTATAGATCCAGGGTTGCTCATACAACTTTTAAGCATAGTACCGTTTGAGTTCACTAACGGGAATTTCTTCATATTCAATTCGAATGAGTCGATACTTACAAAAATCGATTCAGTCATTTTTGTGTCAAAGGTAACCCTAGTTCCAGATCCTCCATCCCTTATTTTAGGAGCAATCTTAAGATCTTTTCCGCCAACCTGACTCCAATTGGTTATTTCACCGTTGAATATCTTTGCTACCTGCTCGGTAGTCAGATTCGTAATTTCGGATGCTTTATCGACAACCATAACTACTCCGTCCTTAGCTATCGGGGTAGGTATTACTGACTCTGCCTCTTTAGGTGTTAAATCTCTAGAAAGCATTCCGATATCTACAGTGTTGTTAGACAGTGTGGCACCTGCTCCGGATCCTCCATTGGAAACTTCGAATCTTACGTTATCATATTTCATCGTGTATGCTTCAGTGAATTTGATCATCATTGATAGGATAGTCGTTGAACCTGCAACCTTTAGTACACCGCTAGGTTCAATATCTAATTCAGTGTATGAATTTTTATATGGATCAAAATCAGCGGGATCGAGATCGGCGAATCCCTCTTTAACAACAATTGCTTGCCCATCTGCTCCGCGGATCCAGTTAATGAAATGAGCAGCTAAACCAGTTGGTTCCCCATTGGTTACTAAAATGATATTTCTATTAAGGGAATAAGATCCATTCTTAATGTTATCAGCAGTCGGCTGTACGCCATCTACATTAATAGAAACAAGTTCCACCTCAGAAGAGTCGTCTCCTACCAATGCAGCGTAACCGCCACCAACGATTAAGGCAACTACGACCCAAGCTATTGTTTTTATCTCCAAGGTAAACTCCTCAGATAGTAGGATTCATAGATTGCATATATACCTCATCGAATGACTATATGTTCTCCTACATATTGCTATATCTCTTTAGTATGATATATATTAGATATAGAAAATTATTAAACACACAACATTTAACTGTTCTTTCTCCACGTTGGCATCCTTAATTAATGAGATATATAGGAATCTGTTTTTAAAAACTAATAACGTTGACGTTATTGATACTTTATAGGATTATATTGATTATTCTATATATCGCGTATAAGAATATACATACTGATATAGATAGACTTAAATCTAATTATATCTTTATATTTATCGTGGACATAAGAAGAATACAAATTACTGGCGGATCGTCCTTCATGGTCACTCTCCCAAAAGATTGGGCCGATTCCGTAGGGTTAAAGAAAAATGATTCTGTAAGTCTCCAGCCACAGCCAGATGGAAGTATCATAATATATCCACAAGGAACACAAAAGTCTGTTGAGCGTACAGTAAAAACTATTGATGTTGATCTTATCAACGATCGCCAATATCTATACAGATTATTAGTTGGTTCATATATTGCAGGTCACAGTGCCATAGAACTCAAGTCATCAGGGCAGATATCCAGTCTTGTCGCCGGAGTAGCTTCTGCATTTACACAGACTGCCATAGGTCTTGAAATAATGGACGAGAGCGAAAACCGCATCCTAATAAAAGATCTGGTGGACCAAAGTGAAATGCGTCCTTCGAAATCACTAGAGCGTATGCGCGTACTAATCAAGAACCTTCTTAGTGACGTTATGAATGACGCCGAATCCAGAAAAAAGAATATTTATGAAGGATTAGTAGAAAAAGACAAGGAAATAGACCGCATTGATTGGTTGATTTCACGTCAAGTTAACATTTTCCAAAAAGAAGTTTCTTTAGCACGTAAAATAGGCTCCAATCTTTCTGAGATTACTCGGAGCAGTATGGCTAGCAGAGCTTTAGAGCGCATTGGCGATCACACACTGCTTATTGCAAGAAACCTTGATGTACTAATGGTAGAGCCGGGTACCTCAGACATAATTTTAGAGATTATATCTATCGGCAAAGAAGCAAATGATCATGTTTCTTCTGCTGTAATTAATTTACAGAACAAGGATATGGTTCTCGCAAATCGATGTATCAACGACAGTGAACTTTTAGTCAAACGTACCGAAGCTTTATCTATCGATTCAGCAAAGCTTGATCAGAATGCAAATGTGGCTGCCAGTATGATATCTGGTAGTTTAAGACGCATAGCAGAATATGCGATGGATCTTTCCGAACTGGCGATAAATTCTGCCGTGTTCTGACCGTCAGGTATTACTATCAACTTAACATAACAGTTGCATGAAGTTCGCTGTTGCGATTAGTGGTGCATCCGGTAGTATATACGGAGTACGTTTACTACAAAAACTCCCTGGTACAAAGATCCTTGTCATATCAGAGACTGCTAAAGAAATTCTACCTATTGAAACAGGCTTGTCTGTTGAAGAAGTATATGCTATGGCAGATGAAGTTTACGAGGATGACGATCTATTCGCATCCATCGCTTCCGGCAGTTACAGATACGATTGCATGTTTGTCGCCCCCTGTAGCGAATCTTCGGTTGGAAAGTTCGCTAACGGTATAGCCGATAACCTCATTTCACGTGCAGCGTCAGTTCGTATAAAGGAAGGACAAAAGCTTGTCCTAGTGGTAAGGGAAACTCCAAAAAGTCAGATTATGCTAGAGAACGAACTTAAACTTGCACGTTGCGGTGTCGTTATACTTGACGCAAATCCAGGATTCTATTCTAAACCACAAAGCATAGACGATGTCGTAGACTTTGTAGTAGGCAAGACCATGGATGCAGCTGGCATCGTAAACAATATGTTCGAGAGATGGAACTGATCACTCGAGATATATTGCTGGCCTTCCAGGTACGGCCGCAGCAGATTTTCCTTTGGGATCGTATTTAGACTGGTCGTCGGCGCTGAATACCGATACAGGTAATCCGATTTCATCCTTCAGGAAATTCGATGCATTACGTATAATCGAATATTCGTCCGTTTCTGCGTACATGCGTATCTTCTTGGAATCTTCACGAAGCATGGTCGTCGCTACCTTTTTGGAAAGTTCAGATGCAGCTTTACCGTTATTTCTTATTTCGGGGTCCGACATAGATCCTTTTGTAAGTGCTGGTATGGTAAGTTCATTCCCTGATTCCAATATTACCGCTGCAATAGAGTATACCTTACGTTTCCAAGACGGAGCCGTGTATATGCATATCTTAGAAGCTTCGATTGATGCGACCTTGCGTATCTGTGCGACATCGGAAATAGTAGAGCGTATCAAATTCTCACCATATTCTGCGGTTGCATCATTTTCTTGAGGTTCTGGATAAAGCGCGGAAGAAGCCAGTCCTTCAAATTCGGCTAACTCCCAAAGTTCTTCGGCCATGTGCGGAGTTATCGGCATCATGCTCAGTATCCATACTTTGAGAACATCTTTGATCGTTGAACTATCAGAACCACCACGTCTAACGTACCACTTGAGATCGTTATACATCTCATAATATGCTGCGGTAGCCATTTGTCTCAGATCATAACGTTCCATTGAATTCCTTATACTGGATATGTGTGTTTGAAACCTCGAATGCAGCCATCTGTCTATACCGCTCTCAGTTCCTGACGTAAACGTAAGTTCTTCAGCGAAAGTGAATATTCTCTCAAGTCTCTGTTTGTACGAGAAAACAAACTCTTCATTCCATTCCACATCAATGAACATGGATGCAACATGAGCATAGTACAGGCGCATTGCGTCCACACCGAACTCCTCTATGGCACCAGCTATAGGTTGTGCCCCGCCCTTTGATTTAGATATTTTGGATTTCTTTCCGGTAATATACCAGTTCACGATGATACCCTGAGGTTGCATCTCTGGAGGAAGAATCGCCATATGGTTGAACAAGAAAACTGGGAAATGCACAGTCATATGTTCTTTTCCACCTAAGTTGATGTCCAGCGGATACCAGTAACCGACATCGTTACGGATGTTGTTAAGTAGCGTAGGACTAACTTCGGTTTCTTTTGAAACTTCGTCTACATCGCCTTTACCCAGTATAACATAATCAAAGAATGTCTCAGTCATGTTATCTGGCTTAATATTACCGTTGTTGGCGTACAAAGATATCGCATAATATATCGGATACAACGTAGAATCAGAGATGGCCTCGATAATCCATTTGTTATCGAATGGGAATCTCGTTCCTAACCAGTTACCTTGCCTTGCACATGCACGCTCCCTGAACCAGTCAAGCGTACTGTGTATGTTAGCATGATATTCAGGCGGGTAGATCTTCATATCTTTACAGTGTTCAGAAGTTTTTTCAGTTAAATCTTCATCACCATAATTGATGAACCACTGATCGTCAATCCTTTTTACATGTACTGTCTCGCCGCATCTACAGACGACACCCTCAGAAAGGTCATGCAGTATCTCAGCCTCGCCAGACTTCAACATAGCTTGCTTGATCTTTTCTTTAGCTTCTTCGACGCGCATTCCTGCGTAAGGGCCGCAGGTCTCCCTCATTATTCCTGAGTGAAACCCGTCCTTGTAGATCTTTTTCTTAGCCTCTTCAAGTTTAGGATCATCCGTGCTGGTAATGCCGAGTTCTTCGATGATGTCTTTTGCAGGAAGGTCGCCGTATCCTGAAATCTTAATTATTGATATAGGATTGATGGAAGCTAGTGTGCGTTCGTCGATCCCGTATTTTTTGTACTCGTCAGGGTGTTCTTTGATGTATTTTAGATTGATATAGTCGTCCGGTGAATCAGAAGGTACAGAAGTCACCATTCCTGTTCCTACTTCTGGATCTGCGAATGTTGCCGGAAGTATCGTTATTATACGTCCGACCATAGGAGCTTTGCAGGTCCAACCAACCATATCTCGTCCTTGAATTGTGCCGATCTCCTCTATGTCATCAAACTGCATTTCTAACTTATCTACAGCGGAACTGGATACTATCCATGTTTCTCCGCCATGCTTCATTTTTACATATTCTGTTTCGGGATTGACCCAGAAACAAACCTGACCATAGACTGTTTCTGGCCTAAGGGTTGCAGCAATGAGCTTCATCTCTCCAAAATCAAATTTTAAAAGAGTGTATTCTTGAACTTCAGCGTTACCGCCTTTGGATATATCGGTCTCAGAAGCATCTATCGCAACTGGCCCACAGTTCGGACAATATGGCGAATAATATGGCTTCTGTATCAGTAAGCCAGCTTCCATAAGTTTCCTGAACTGCCATTCTATGAACTTACCATAATCAGGATTGAGTGTGCACGTAAACCTACGCCAATCTGCAAGGAATCCGAATTTCTTCCAGTAATCATTAACGTATATCTCATTGAAGAAATTTACAACATCCATAGGTTCTGTCAAATCTTTAAGCTGTTCATCGGTGCAACCGTTATCCTTCATATATTTGATTATATCAGGATCCTTTCTCTTTATGCGGTCTGCAAGACTTATGGCTCCGTTACCAGTAGCATGAGTGCCGACTGGGAACATTACATTGTACCCCATCATCCGCTTGTATCTTCCTATCGCGTCAGCGTACGTATAACCGCGAAGATGTCCGACGTGAAGATATCCTGTAACTCCAGGATATGCGAATATTATCATAAATTTGGGCCGGTCGTCCCTTGATGCCGAATTAATTCCAGCCTGTGACCATTCAGCCTGCCATTTCTTTTCTATACCAGTATAGTCGAGATCCATTTACACTACCCGATGCTTTCTTTAACAAGTACGCACCGATTATATACTATTCTATAGATATGAGCTTAAAAGAAGATGGTGACGGGGCATGTTCCTTTTTTGCCCTCTATCTTCGTAGGACAATGTCTTACAAAATCCGACAGTATTAAATACGCTGTCTTACATTTATAATTAGAGCCGAAAGGGATGGGACTCTACAAGCTCTGTAGCGAGGATGATGGGGAATGAATGGCGACACTAAGGTTACACTCAGGATGGGACCCGAAGAACTCCAAATTATGGATGACTTTGTGGCTGAGAATCCGAATGTTGGAACACGTTCTAATTTCATACGAGCTGCTATTCGTGCGTACGTTGTTGGAGATGCACTCGACATGGACGAACGCATGGAGGAAAACGGAATCTTCGTCCGTTTTTCCGAAGTACAGTTGAACGCACTATCTTTGCTTAAGGACGATGGGATTTGTCTTAACGAAGAAGAGTTCGTAAGAACATGTGTTCTGAAAGAGCTCGTCACGGATGAGGCCAAGAAGGAATCGGCCGCAAACGCATTCAGAACAGCTCAACTGACTTCGAAAATGAAATGAAGAAAGGATGGGAGAAGAGATGCCCTGGCGGAGGGATGGGAATTATCCGCCAGGTCACTCTAAATTTATCTAATTAAAAGGGGGATGCACAATGGTAACGATTAGTACTAACGACGCCGAAATCACCGTTGAGCCGCGGATAGTGATCATAGGTGTAGGCGGAGCTGGATGTAATATTGTAGGAAAGTTTACGGACGATCTTATGCCAGTTAATGTTGTTGCTATCAACACCGATCGTGCATCCCTTCAGGATTCTCATGCAGATTATAAGATTTTGATATGTAAGGACGTGACCAAGGGAATAGGTACTCGTGGAGACGCAATTCTTGGCAAAAAATGTGCTAAAATGCATTCTGATGAAATCAAAGATGTCATCAGAGGACATGACGTCGCCGTTATTATTGCAGGTATGGGCGGAGGCACCGGTTCAGGAGCCGCTGCGGTTGTTGCTGAAATAGCACAAGGACTTGACATTATAACTATGGCTATTGCGATAAGACCTTTATCCATTGAAGGAAGAGGTATTGCAGCAGGCGACGGACTTAGATCTTTGAGATCTGTATGTCCTGGTACAGTTGCAGTCGAGAACGACGTGATATTCAAGAAATTCCCTGACATGACGGTCACAGAAGCATTCGATGTTATCAACGAAAGCATAGAAGATTATGTTATGAGAAAAATAAATCTTATCGCTGAGACCTTTGCACAAGGAATAAAAATGATACCTTCGTTAGAAGAAGAGGTAGACGAAGAGCGTACTGGATTTGTACCAGCTGGCATGTTCGTCTGAGTTTAAATTAAAATAAAAAAACAGGGCCTGACCTCCGAGACCCTGTTCGTTTTCATTGTTTTGTTTCTTT
>CAYYMA010000037.1:0-9144 GCA_964472805.1 uncultured Methanomassiliicoccales archaeon
TATATACATGATTCATTGACGTTTGTTTCATCAATAAGGCTATATTTTTCATTTTCAGATACAATAAGAGATATTTATCTAAAGGTGGGTTACTACATTATGTCTGTAATTCTGGCGTATGATGGAAGGCCCGGGTCGAGAAGGGCCTTGGATTTTGCCATCAACTATTCCAAGATGTCCAAAATGCCTCTTTATATCTACACTCTAGTAGTCTCAAGTGAGGTCATAGAGCACGAGGAAGAGTTTGCCAAGATCAAGACGTATATGAAAGAGGCAGAAGATATTGCAAGGGAAGAGGACATAGATATTCATGTAATAATGGAGCCTGGGTCTACTGGTGAAAATATTCTTGCCGCTGCTTCCAGGTTCGACTGTGACATAATCGTGGTGGGAAGATCAGATAAGACCTTCCTTGATCGCGTTGTATTGGGAAGCGTATCTCAGTACATTGTGGACCACGCTAAATGCAATGTGGTCGTGGTGCATTAATTTCGTCCGAATGCTTTCAAGAGAGCCAGAAGTATCCTTTCTGGAGAAGGCGGACATCCTGGTATGTATAAGTCCACGTCCAAAGTGTCTTTTATTCCTTCTCCCGATACGTCCCCTTTAACAAAGATACCTCCTGATATGGCACACGTTCCCATGGCGACGACAACCTTTGGTGAAGGCATAACATCAAAAGTTTCCAGTGCAGCTTCCCTCATGTTCCTTGTCATAGGTCCAGTGACCAGAAGTACGTCCGCATGTCTGGGGGACGCGACTATTTTCAAACCGAACCGGTTCATGTCGTAGTAAGGATTAGACATACTGCCGACCTCTACTTCACATGCGTTACAAGATCCTGTGTCCAACTCTCTTATTGCCATAGAATTGCCTAATATCTTCGCCTTGGTCTTGTCTATCGTGCCTTCCGATTCTTTCGGAGGTTTTGAACTGCTGAATAAAAGTTCATCTCTGTATATGGCATAAAGAGGTGCAGGGACTTCTTCGATGGCCGAGACAGGACATGATCCGATACAGTCCATACAGAATATGCATTTACCTAAGTCTACGGTCCATTCTTCAGATACATTTATGGCATCTGTAGGACAGATTTCTGCACACTTTCCACACTTCTTACATTCGTTATTTGCAAAGGGCATCAGAAGCTGTCTGGCACCCATTACTTCTCTGGACTCGGCAGGCTTTTTTGTAAATATAAGATTCAATATGCTCTTTTTAATCATGTTTTCACCTTACACATCATTCCCGCTGTATGACAACCCAAAGCTTTTGTTGATCAAAGGAAAATCTGGAATAATATCTTCTAGAACTGACAATTCCATAGTAGGCCAGTTAACAAAGGACGGGTCCCGTATGTTATATCTCCATACTTCTCCATCTCTTATCTCGGCACTGTGAAGAAGCTCTCCTCTTGGAGACTCTATGATTCCACAAGAAAAGCCATTAGGGATTTCAGGCTTAGTCCATATTTCGCCTTCTTTCATGTCTCCAATGCATTGTAGAATAAGGCTGACGGATTCAGATATTTCACCTACTCTGACGGCCTCACGAGACATTACATCTCCTTTATTCTTACTTATAGTGTTAAAAGACAAGTCTTTGTAAGCATCGTAGGGTAATTCCGCTCTGACGTCTGAAATTATTCCACTGGCTCTTGCAATAATACCAACTGCACCTAATCTTAGTGCTATTTCTTTGGTCAATATACCAGTTGTCTCCAGACGATCTAATTCGGAAGGAGAGTGACGTATGTATCCATCTAAAGTAACAGCTGCGAAGCCTGCTTTCATAACGGCACTTTCCAACTTAAGCATATTTTCAGGCGATATGTCCTTCTTTACTCCTCCAGGGACTATGTTGCCCATTAGCATCCTGCTGCCGAAGACTTCTCCGTTGATCCTAAGTAGTTCTTCACGGATCCTCGTGCCAAATGCTGCTGCAACAACAAAGGCCGCATCCGTACAAAGTCCTGCGATAACATCTAAATGATTGTGAATACGCTCTAATTCCGATAGTATGACGCGTATGTATCGAGCTCTAGCTGGTATCTCGGTCTCTCCCTCCATCACATGGGCGTGGGCTAGGCCGTGGGCTACGGCGTTATCTCCAGATATTCTATCGGCCAGATAAGAGCGGTTATTGGATACTGGACCCTCCATTAGCTTTTCAATTCCCTTGTGGGCATAACCAAGATGTATCCTTAGGCCGAGTATCTGTTCTCCTGCTACACTAAATCTAAAATGTCCTGGTTCGATTACACCAGCGTGAACGGGCCCTACAGGTATTTCAAACACGCCTGTTCCTGAAACATGATTTTTAGGTTTGAATATTCTGAACTCGCTATCTACATTATATTTTTCTTTTTGAAGCGGATGGCCGTCGCCTTTCCTCCAATATATAGCTGGAATTAGATCGCCGTGTCCGTTGGGAACTATCCCACTCATTTCCCATAAGGCTCTTTCGAATATGGAGGCAGAAGGGACTCGTTGTGCTATGGCTGGATACGATTCTGTTACTTCAGAAGTTATCCTGGCAACATCTTTGCCCCTCCTGAGGAGTATATTTAACGTGGAACCTGGTGAAGATTCGGAAACGAACAAGGACATAATTTTCCATCCTTCGTCACAATATGTTTCAATATACTGTGCCAGTGTCTCTGAATTACACGGAGTGGGATCACTTAGTATCATATTGACCCTCCAGAGAGTATAAGGACCATTTCATTGAAGACATCCCTCACCATATCTGGCATGAAAAGACCAAAGAAAATGGCAATTATGATTAGAATGGTGATCGATGCAATCCTAGATAGTGATCGAGGCTCCGACACTTCTTTTTCCGTTGTTCCTGATAACATCGGGAATATGTTTAGAACTAGGCCCGCGAATACAAATATCATCAGAAGAGCCAGAGCCCCTGCAAGATAATACATTCCCGCCCCTATTGCTCCGGCTATTATAAGCAGTTCACCTATGAATAGTGGGAACGGAGGTGCTCCTGCCATAGCAAGTCCTCCTGCTGTGGTGGCAAATCCTGTAAATCTCATATTTTGAGAAACTCCGCGTATCTCGGACATCTTCCTGGTCCTGTATACTTGGGTTATATTACCTGCACAGAAGAACATTAGAGGTTTACATATTGAGTGTGCCAGAACTACAAACATCGTTCCAAAAAGGGCCAACGGAGTACCTATTCCTAGGCCTATGGCCATCAGCCCCATATTCTCCACGCTGGAATATGCCAGCATCCTTTTGAAATCCTTTGATACGAGAATGGAAGCTGCTGCTACGACAAGTGATATTATACCAAGTACCAATAGAACGTGCCTGGCAAAGTCTGGGTTCATGATCTCCGATATAGAGTAAAATCTCATTATTCCGTACATGGCACAATTGAGCAGGACTCCTGACATCATGGCACTTACAGGACTCGGTGCCTGACTATGAGCATCTGGTAACCAGTTGTGAAGAGGTGCAAGGCCAGCTTTAGTTCCCAAACCGATTATGAAGAATATGGCTGCAAATTTCATGAAGACTGGATTTAGATCCATGGCGTTGGCGACTAGGGCAGGCCAGTCAAGTGATTGGCCGTCCGGGATTACTCCTGATGATGCGGCGAACACCATGGCTACTCCAAAGAGTGCCAGAGTTATTCCGACCGAACAGAGCATGATATATTTCCAGGCTGCCTCCGTTGCACGTTCGTCCTTGTAAAGACCTACAAGGAAAGCGGATATCAATGTGGTGGCTCCAATGCCGATCCAAGTGAGTGCTGCTGAACGTACCGCAAAGGTCAACAACATCGCTGATATGAATAAGAACAGGGTGAAGTAGAACCGTTTAATTTCTTTCGTATTTAGAAGTCCTTCTTCCAATTCCATTCTAAGATAGTTCTTAGAATATAGCAATGCAGTAAATGAGATGAATGCCGTTATCAGAAGGAAGAATGCTGAAAGACTATCGATATACCATATCGACGTGTCTAAGATTTCCCCAGTTATTGGAGATATGCAGCAATAGATTGCAACTGCTAGGCAGATGAACGCTCCTATTATGGAAATGCGGAATAGGTTCTTAATGTCCGATGGTACCAGACAGAGCAGACCCACCAATAGGGGAGCAAGTATCATCATAGTTACGATAATCACTCTTTAAGCCTCCTCAACAGTGTAGCATCCACGGTATCAAAGGACTTATTGATCCTGAATGCAAATATTCCAATGATTATTATTGCCACTAAAACATCGAAGAAGGCCCCGAGCTCGACTATGAAGGGCATACCGTTGGACAAGGCTATAGCCCCAAGGAAAAGACCATTCTCGATCATTAGTAGTCCTACGACCTCACTTATGGCCGTGTGACGGGTGGCCATCATCAACATTCCTATCAACATTATTGAGAATGAGAGAACTAAGGAGTTCCTCTCTGCGGTATTCAATGTAGATATCAACGGCTCAGATATGAAATATGAGAATATTATGAGGGCTGCGGCAATAAGTATCGATCCTGGTATGCCTACTGAAAGAGGAATCTTTTCATCAACGTTTATTCGAGAAATAATGTAATTCAGCATCTTCGGTATAAGTAGGACTTTTATTCCGAATGTCATGGCTGCCATTATATAAATTCTAGAATCGCCCTGAGAATATCCTACTGTGAATTCAAAAATAGCAAGGAATATAGATTGAACTATGAAAAGCCTGATCAGCGGACGTATCCTTACGCTAGCCATCGACAGCACTGACGCTAGAAGCATACATACGGCAAAGATATCAATCAGGTTGCTGGTTAGTAGTAAGTTCATAGTTTCATCTCATAGGACATATAGCGATATCATTGCCATAAGGGACAGTGCAAAAGATACGGTCAGCATGTTGGGCATCCTGAAGACCCTCAATTTCGCAACGGTGCTTTCCAATAGAGCTATTCCGAACGCGATCACAAGTAATTTTACAGATATTGCAACTACGGAGATTGCAAGATCAGCTAACGACAAAGTCATAGCCGTGCCCCAGGGGAAGAACAATGTTCCCAATAAGGTCATGAATATGGTTAATCTAAGCATAGAGGCCATTTCCATTATTGCCAAGCCCTTACCAGAATATTCGATCAGCATGCCCTTGTGTACCATGGTCAATTCAAGATGTGTATCGGGATTATCGAAGGGCACTCGAGTGTTCTCGGCAACCATGGTTATTATGAACGAAGTTCCAGCTAAAAGCAGGGCAGGAGATATTGCGAGGGCACCAGAGCTGATTATTGACATTGAAATATCAGTTATATCAAATCCAGCTCCGGTCATGGCAGCAAGTGTCATTATAGAAATTAGAAGTGCTGGTTCCACTAGAACGGACATCATGACTTCTCTACTGCTACCCATTCCTCCGAAAGTAGAGCCTCCTTCTAATCCCCCTAATACCATGGCGAATCTGAACATTGTGAAAATGTACACCATAGCTATGACGTCGGCGTAGGGTGCCAGGACCCTAGTGTATATGAACGGGGTCATGGCAGCTAGCAGTAACATGGAAGTAATGCATATTAGAGGTATAATACGGAACAGAAAAGACGCGTTCTTAGAGATTACGGACTCTTTTCTCATGAGTTTTCTTAAGTCACGATAAGGTTGGAATATACTTGCTCCTACTTTGTTCTGCATTAAGGCTTTGATCTTTCTTATTATACCTGTAATCAAGGGAGATATGAGAATAAGGGCTACTACCTGTATGATCATAACTGCTAATTCTGTAATGTTCATAGAAGCCTCACTGCTAATAGAGCTATGACCAGAGTCACCAACATGTATGCGAAATATGTGTGAATGCTACTGTTCTGCGTCTTTCCGATCCTTTCTGATACGGACGAGATCTTACTGGCTATGGGTTTGTATAGATATTTTACAAAAGGCTCGGAGAACTCTTTTACAACAGTTTTTCCTTCCTCACCTTTTGATTCTTTAACTACTTCTGTATCACCATAGAACGGATGGAAAACCTTCACCAAAGGCTGGGAAAATCCTATGGACGAGTATTGCATATCTTCGTCTAACATTTCGCCACAACCCCAAGTCTGGGTCAATCTTTCTTTCTTTTTATCTTTTCTAAAGATTAATATTAATATTCCTAATATTACTATTACGGTCACGCCCAAGATTAGTGGTAACAGTTCTCCTGACATGACGCTTCTATATCCTGGTCCAGGTAATGTATCTGTTATTGATGTTATTCCAGATGCGATGATGTCCATTATCACCGTCGCAAAAAGACCCATTACTATGCAAAGTAAAGCTAAGAACGCCATAGGCAATATCGTACCTTTCTTCATAGGACGGGGATCCTCCATTCCTTCCGATCTTGGCCTTCCTAAAAATATAAAACCGTATAGGCGGGCATAAGATGCAGCCATCATCATACCACATATTCCTACCGCAGCTAATGCCAATGGAATCAGAAGGCTCATAGCTTTGGATTCTAAATGAGCACCCATTAGTGACTGTATCATAAGCCATTCGCTCACAAATCCATTGGTTGGTGGTATTGCTGCTAAAGACATGACTCCTATTACGGCAACAACGGACAGAACAGGAAGGGCTTTAGAAAGTCCGCCCATTCTTTCTATGTTTTTTTCCCCGGTACAATCTTCCACGGTATCGATGGTCATCAACATAAGAGATTTGAATACGGCATGGTTCATTGTATGAAGTACTGCCGCTATGAGAACAAGCTTAGCTAGTGCTGGAGATTCTCCAATATATATCACTCCTAAGGACATACAAAGTACTACTAAAGCCATATTTTCCATACTGGAATAAGCCAATATCTTTTTGGGTTCCTTCTGAACGAGTGATTCCATCGCCCCCCATATTGCTGTGGCTGCTGCTAAAGCAAGAATTATAAAAGCGACCCAGGTCATTGACGGTAGGACTCCGATATACGAGAATATGCTTTTTATCATTATTAGAACTGCAACGTTAGAGCACACGGTGGAAAGTAATGCTGTAGTATGTATCGGGGCGGATGCGTATAAATCAGGCATCCACGCATGGAAAGGTATCAATCCTAATTTAGAACCAAAGCCTAAAACAATCATCAATATCAAGGCCATGGAAGTGCCTGCTCCCATGGTGGCACCTACTACACTCCATTGAGACAATATTTGAGTTCCGGTGAACGATGAGATGTAAACAAAAGCACATATGAGCAGCATACCGCCGATGTGGGCTATAACAAAAAATAACCATCTGGCCTTTTCATTATTTTCGCCCTTTGAAAGAAGGAAAGTGGTAAGTGTTATCATTTCCCAAGTTAGCAACAGCATTAGTACGCTGTCGGCTGCCATACAGGAAAAACATGCAAGGAAAAGGGCATTGAGCAAAGCACTGTATCTGCAACCAGAATCTGATACGGATTTAACTACATGTATCACGATAAGTAAAAATATTACAGAAGACAAGGATATCATAGAAGCGGTAAGCTGATCTATGGCCAGCGTGTACTCGCCTGCTGCTGAAGGAAGCGGTAATGTATAGTTAAGATCGAATCCAAACTGCCAAAGAAAATACGTTGACGTTCCTGCTATACAGGAAATAATGCATAAACTTGCTACTAAGTTGGCCATCCTGCTGGATTTTGAAACAAGGCCCAACAACATCCCTACTAACGCAGGTACGAATACTGCGATGAAAAATACCGTTACTAATGTCACATCTTGCAAAATCCCGTTGAAAATACCCATTAAACTTAATAAGACAACTACTCAACACATATAAAATATTCTGGTTTTTCTACTTAATTTATAAAACTACAAGCTTATCATCAGGTATTCAAATATGAAAATTATTAAAGGGTTTTACGGCAAATCAATACGAAACAGATATCGTTAAATTATGTCATCACTTTAACACGTTCTAAATCGTATCTAAATTTGTAATCAATAGGCGTGCCTTTTAGATACTACGTTCATCTGTACGATGTTCTCCATAGGAGTATTTTTAGGTACAGCACAACCAGCTCCGAATATGTATCCTCCATCACGACCTGCATCATTGAAACACTTCTCTGCTGTTCTGTCAACATCGGCTAAAGAACCTTTGAGGAGTACAGAGACTGGATCGATGTTGCCCATTACAACCGTTCTGTTTCCGAATACTTCTCTCGCCGTTGCAAGATCAACAGCGTGATCCAAACTCATTACTTTAGTACCAGTCTTTACGAAGTCTTCCAACATGGGAGTAGTATCTCCGCATATGTGTAGCATCGTTTCCACGCCGTATTTGTTTTTCCAGCCAGTAATATTCTTATGTAGATGATCGAGATTGAATTCCCTGAACATTTTTTCGTCAATCATGTCGGCAGATGATACGGGATCGGTATAGATCACATAATCTGCATCCACATTATCCAATTGTGCTTCAATCATCTGCCTTGAAAATTCACCACCACGCTTGATAACTTTCTTTGCATTATCTGGATCCATTAATAAATCCATTAGCAGTTGATCTATGCCTCTTAGGAATCCGCTTGTGGTCAAGACACCTTCACACCATACCGGCGTCATCACATCTTTACAAGCTTCGTGTTGTGCTTTGAAGACATCTACAACATATTTGTAGAAATTCGGACATTCTTTTCTATTGAAAGGATCGAATAACGGTTTGGATGCGACTTCTTCAGGCGAATTGAAATAATTGCTTTTCAGGCTGCCCTGATCGTCATCCGGTAGCTTAACTTCAAGGCCTGGCAAGTCCATGAAAATGCCTTTACTCTCGATAGGCCCAAAAATCATGTCTGATTTTGTTTCCTTTGACCATTTGACCATGATTTCAGTTGAAAGCTTAGCATTTCCTCTGGTATCTTTCTGCTTATATCCATAATGTCCCACCATGGCTACATTCCCGAAATCGCATACGGGGGCCCGATCAGGCATTTTACCTTCGAATACTGCAACAACTCTATCTTCCGACGTCATCTCTTTTTTAGCCATTTTGATTCCTTCATCCATTTATATTAAAATGTTTGTAATTATATCTCCATGTAAATATATATAATTTCGTTTCGATATTATATTTAAAAAAGATTCTTTACTTTTGTGTAAAGATAAATCTCATGAATTCTTTGTAAATTATTGTCGATCGGTATAGGAA
>CAYYMA010000038.1:0-9105 GCA_964472805.1 uncultured Methanomassiliicoccales archaeon
GCCCGCAGACAGTCCGAAACTGGATACGGGAGAGCAAGAATGGATGCCGTTTCTCGTAACGCACTAGCACTCGAAATAGGAGATGCAGTAGAAATAAGTGGCCACAACACTGTTGTTGCTAAAGTTTTCAAAGGGGATCCTGAAGATGAAGGTCGAGGTATAATACGTATCGACGGTCTCACAAGAACAAGTGCCGGGATCGGCGTTGACGATACGGTACAAGTTAAAAAATGCACTCCGATGCCTGCTGAAAAGGTCACACTTGCACCAAACTTGCCAGAAGGAAAGAAAGCAAAATACAGTGAAGGCATCGAATCGGTGTTCCTAAAAGACCTGACTGGACGACCATTGATCAAAGGACTCGACATACTATTACCGAACGTGGCGCTTCTTGGGAACCGTTCTACGTTCTCTGTTATCAGCACAGTACCACAAGGTCCAGTAACAGTAATGCCGGAAACGGCCATTATTTTAAAAGATACCCACAGCAACGGAAAAAAGGTCCGCAATATAACTTATGACGATATCGGCGGCCTGGACGGTGAACTGAAACGGATCAGGGAACTAGTCGAGTTACCGTTAAAACATCCTGAACTGTTCGAAAGACTTGGAATAGCCCCGCCAAACGGGGTATTGATGTACGGACCTTCCGGAACTGGTAAAACACTTATCGCCCAAGCCGTGGCCAACGAATCAGGTGCTTCATTCTATCCTGTACAGGGACCAGAGATAATGGGCAGTTATTATGGACAAAGCGAAGAACGTCTACGAGAAATATTCAAAGACGCAGCAGATAACGCTCCAAGTATCGTATTCCTAGATGAGATAGATTCTATTGCGCCAAATAGAAATCTGGTCTCTGGCGAGGTCGAAAAACGAGTGGTGGCCCAACTGCTGACACTTATGGATGGACTCAGCGACCGCGAAGGCGTGATAGTCATAGGTGCTACGAATAGAGAAGAATCCATCGACCCTGCCTTAAGGCGTCCGGGAAGATTTGATAGGGAGATAGAGATAGGCGTTCCCGGCAGAGCAGCACGAAAAGAGATACTAGACGTTCATACCAGGAACATGCCCATAGCCGATGATGTAAACACGGACGACCTAGCTGCGATAACCCAAGGATTCGTAGGTGCAGATCTTGCCGCACTTTGCAGAGAAGGTGCGATGCAATGTCTAAGTTCCCATATTGAAGAGTTAGATCTGGATAAACCTATACCTGCTGAGAAACTTGCTAAAATGAAAGTAACAATGGAAGATTTTACTAACGCTTTGGCAGACGTAGACCCCAGCGGTATGCGAGAAGTTCTCGTAGATATCCCTAAGGTAACTTGGGGAGACGTGGGTGGTCTTGACGACATAAAGAACGAGATACGGGAGGTTTTCGTACCAAGTGACGGTACGAAAGCCTTCGAAAGACTGGGAATAAGTCCAGGCAAAGGACTTCTATTGTATGGTCCGCCTGGTACTGGTAAAACACTGATCGCCAGAGCGGTTGCCAACGAATCCGGGGCGAATTTCATATCGGTCAGTGGTCCAGAGATGGCCAGCAAATGGCTCGGAGAAACCGAACGGGCCATCAGACACATTTTCAAAAGGGCCAAACAGATGGCTCCTTGTATAATATTCTTTGACGAGATAGATTCTATCGCACCTAGACGCGGAAGCGGAGGAGACGGGGTTTGGGAACGTGCAGTTGCACAATTATTAACAGCAATGGATGGCGTTGAGACACTTGGCAACGTTACTATAATGGCTGCAACAAACCGTCCCGATATGATTGATCCCGCTTTGTTAAGACCTGGAAGATTCGATAGACTTATACTAGTAGGAAAACCAGATCTTAAAAGCAGACTACGGATTTTAGAAACCCATACAAAGAAAATGCCGTTGGTCGGTATCGATCTCATCGACATCGCATCGGTAACGGACGGTTACGTTGGTGCGGACCTTGCTGCACTTTGCAGAGAATCTGGAATGGCCGCATACAGAGAGAATCCAAATGCAGAATTTGTTGGACGTACACACTTTGACGCTGCACTGAAGATCGTAAAGCCCTCAGTAGATCCAGCAACGTTCGAAAACTTTGAGAACATCGGTAAAGAAATAAAGAAACGCAGAGACGGATGGGACGGAATTCCGTTCTACGGGTGATATAATGATGAACGCTAAATTTTATTCAAGGGAACTGATAGGATGCATAGTAGAAACAATCGCAGGAACTCCAGTAGGGATTCTTGACGACATCGTCATCGATACCGTTGGTGGACGTGTGAAATATCTTCTAATCAAACCTTCTGGATCTGTTATAAACGGACCCGCCAAGGTAGACGAGGAAGGAAGACTTGTGGTGGAAACGAACCGCATACGACTGGAAAGCGGAAAGATTGTAATCAACTAAGATTTTTGACCATATAGGGACGTTCTAATTCGTATCCTAGATCTCTGTAGAATCTACGATCGCCTGAGCCGCATGTTACTTTAACATTAAAGGCACCAACAGATCTTGCGATATCTTCCGCTTTTTTCAAAAGCTTGGTATCATATCCTCTGTTATGCCACGTTCCAATATTCGAAATAGGGACGATGCTTCCGGAAACTTTTATTTCTCTTATGGCTGCGTTACTGCCGTTAGTTCTCAAACGTAAGTAACAGATCACCGAATCCTCGTGCTGGTAACTTATGAAATGCTCGGTACCGCCGGACGCTTCGTACTTCGTTACGTACAGTTCAGCATCCTCTGGGTCCTTGGGCTTAGTTCCCGTATGTCCGACCTCACGACAACGTAAACATCTACATTTCTTTCCCTGATCAGCCATACGCTGTTGGACGAGCTGTCTAAGATTGCTTTTCATGATACCTGCTGCAATCTCGGGTACTGGAATATCTCGTTGTATACGCTGTATACGTACGTATTCAGGAACAATTGATTTCATTTCTGAAAGAAGCTTTACGGCCATTTCCGTATCGTAGGGTTCGTACTCCCCAGCGTCCCACATATCGTACAATTGAGTCTTTGGAATCACCAGCGTAGTGTAAAACTTGAATGCGTCAGGACGGAAATCTGAATCAGAAAAAATACGCTTAAAAGATTCCATATCTTTTTGCGGATCCGAATCGGGAAGGCCTGGCATAATGTGGTAACAAACTGGAATTCCTGCTTCCTTACATGCACGGGTAGATCCTATGATATGATCTATAGTGTGCCCACGATTTACAGCGGCCAGTATATCGTCATCCAATATCTGCACGCCTAATTCTACCCTTGTGGCACCAAGTCTCATGGCATCTTTCACTTCTTCGGCATTGAAAGAATCTGGACGGACTTCTACGGCCAAAGCAACACAATGATGTTCTGAATCTTCGTTCATATCTTGAGCGGATAGAAGATCTTCTGAATCTATACCGTTCATAGCATCGAAACATCTGCGAACGAACCATTCCTTGTATTCTTGATCTCTGCACGTAAACGTGCCACCCATAATTATCAAATCTATTTTCGAAGTATCGTGACCGATAACGGTCAATTGATCTATCCTATCTTTCACTTGACGATACGGATCATACTCGTTCCTGCCTGCACGACGGGCCGCTGGTTCTTTGCCTGTATAGGATTGTGGGGAATTGTTATCGACCCCGCCGGGACAAAAAATACATTTTCCGTGAGGGCATGGATGTGGAGAAGTCATTACCGCTACGACGGCGGTACCGCTGGTGGTCCTCATGGGCTTCTTTATAAGTAACGGTAAAAGGAGCTCTCGGTCTTCGTCACTAACGATTGCGAGTATCTCAGAATTAGGAGGTACTGCCTTAAGTTTTAGTTCACCACACAATTTGATCTTTTTATCTTGAATTCCGTCGCGAGTGAAAACTTCACCCTTTTTCACCGCGGCAATGAGACGTTCTGCAAGCTCTGACACGTTACTCATCCGTAGTAAATGTCTTTCGACGATTCTGGTTCCGTATCGGATGCTCTCTTTACCAATTTCATACATATTATGGCGGCAGCCGGAATATAGACTATCTTTTCTTCGCTTTCAAGTACCAGTGCGGTCTCCGACCCTATCATAGTGTACCCACAGAAGGTCCCAGTTACGTTGTTATCGTCCCCGTATTCTACTTCGTAGACTGCTCCAGGCCTAAGCTCATGATCTTTATCATTAGTCACTTAGATCCCTCTTTTTCTTCATAAGTTGCTGAAGGTGGCCCGCAGTACTTTTGTAATTTTCCATTGCCATATTGACATTGGCCTCTGTGAAACTCCACGCTTTACTAAGATCGCCGTATCTTATCCTGTAGCCTTTTCGCTTCTGGTCCTCGAACTCTGTATCAAGACCTTCCAAAAGGTCCAATGCCTTCAGTTTGTTGATATGTCGATAGATAGTTGGTTTAGAAGTACCCAATAATAAAGCAAGTTCTTCCACTGTCCAAGCCTTGTTAGGATTACCCATTAAATAATCCATAAAAAGACGGTATGGGACGCTATCCCTGAGTCCTGTCGCTGACGTTTTAGGATCATATCCTTTAGGAATATAACCGATGTATATCAAAAACGTCTCAGCCACGATATCTACGTCCGAAACAGAGTTCATCGGCGTATTGCTCACTACTTGGATTCCGAACAGGATATTGCCTCTAATGTGTAATAAGTAAAGGTGGTATTTTAATTTTTCAAATGATTCCTTCCAAACGCTCGATGGCCCTTATGATACTTACGGTGGGTATAACACGGGAAACAGGTATGGTCAGGATTTTTTCTATAGTTGGCGCAACTATCGGTGCACATATGACTGCCAGAGCACCATCTCTCTCCGCCCGAACCGCAGCTATGATGGCGTCTTCCACCGTATTAACAGGATATTCCCTTAGGGGTACCGTTCTTCCACTGACATATGCGGCCTCTGGTAACGCATCCATGGATACGTTCGAAGCTATGATAGCGATGAAATGATCGCTTGCTGGGCCTGTCAGTTCTCGTAACGTCTTTATTACTTTTCTAACGGTCCTTATGTTCGGTTCCCGTTTCTCTTCCAATACTTTGTACAAAGTGGATGGGGAAAGTCCAGCGACCTCACAAAACTCACTAAGCGACATGTTCAGCTCATCACTGAGCATAGAACGGAGGGCCTTTTGAAATCCGCCCTCTTCTTTCAACATGCCCGCAATCAAATCGTCCACTGTCATTTTGTGACCTTTATGAAATCCGCCGCTGACAAACCTGCCATACAGCCCTGTCCTACAGCCCTGGCAATCTGCCACGGTTTACCTATAACGTCTCCGCATGCGAAAAGTCCAGGTATCTTAGTGGCAAATTTACCATCGACCTTGATCGTGTCGTCCATTTCTGGCATAAGGTCCATATCCATGACTAGATCGGCCGCCGATTTAGCGCCTAATTCTATAAACACGCCATCAAGTGTTATCTCCGAACCATCTTCAAGAACTAACGCATTTACCTTATCAGTTCCACGGATCTCTGTCGGCGCGGCACTCTTTATGATTACACCTGCCAATAAAGCACGGTCCACCAGTGACTTAATAGCCTTGGGTTCCTTGGTTATCCAGTATACTTGAGATGCATATTTGGTCATCAGTTCGGCAGATGTTGCTGCCTCGGTCTCGTCACCTATTATAGCTACAGATTTACCCTTGAAGAAATTGCAATCACAAACAGAACAATAACTTACACCCTTACCGACGAACTCCTTTTCTCCAGGGATACCTAGTTTTACTCTGGATATCCCTGTGGCTACAATCACCGCTTTAGCGGTGTACTCTTTGTTGCCTTCGGTTTTTATGATGAATTTCTTGCCCTCTCTGTTAGCTGACACCACGTTCTCTTCTACGAATTCAGCGCCGAAAGATACTGCCTGTTCTATTCCGTTCTTTAACAGTTCTATTCCGTCGATCGGGCCTACGACACCAAAATAATTTTCAATATGAGCGCCCGCCGAAGCTGAATTGGATCTTTTACCAATAATTACAGTCGAGACTTTACGTCTAGCAGCATGAATGGCCGCTTGTATACCGGATGGTCCAGCGCCGATGATCACTACATCTATTTCCATATTAGGCACCATTGACGGCGTTAATGATCTCGTCCTTAGGTCTAAGTCCGACCAAGGTCTTCACCAGTAGCCCGTCCTTGAATACCAACAGTGTAGGTATGGCGTTTATGTTGAACCTGACCGATATTGCTTGATTTTCATCAGTGTTCAGTTTAGCCACCGCGAAATCCTTTTCACCTGCGTCTATCTCCTCTATTATGGGCCCCATTCTTCTACAGGGGCCACACCATGGCGCCCAGCAGTCGATCAAAACCTTCTTGTTCTCTTCGACGAAACTGTCAAAATTAGACTCATTTAATTCAGTTACCATTTTTTTGCCTCACCCTGTTATAGGTGGAGTAAATAAATAACTTACACTATACATAATCGACTATGTGGGAGACTATATCGAACATTATCGGATTAGAGATCTATAATCCCGAGGGGATATTCGTAGGAGTTGTAGACGAGGTCGTCATAGATTTGTCTACGATGAAAGCGTACGGATTGTACGTAGAAAAAGCCAATCCTACACTGGTGGACAATAACGTTTCGATATCTATTCCGTTCTCATGGGTACGGGGTATCGGCGATGTTGTGATACTCAGGACCTTCCCTGATCACGTCGGCGTTGAAACTGATCGCCAACCGGATTCTCCCCCAGCATCTCGATAATAAGATCTAGATCGAATCCCGCTTTCTCAGACATTTCTTTGTGTAGGGCTATTATACGTTCTGCACCCTTTGGAGCGTCTTTTTTTCTAAGTTTTTCGACGGGGACTAGATGAGATACCAACATCGAATCACTAACTAGATTGTCGGCTTGTGCTACGATCTTTTGTTCGATTGTCCGAGGATAATAATCTCCTGGTGGAAGACCGAATATTTCTATGTCCTCGTCGTCCAGACCTGCTCCTGTATGTCTACGTACGATTTCCGCGATCTCCTTTGGAAGACCTAAATCTTCGACCATCTGCGAACCTATTACAGCATGCATTATCGTATGGTCCCGTGACCTTCCGAGATCGTGAAGCAGTGCACCAGCGTTCACTAAGTCCCTATTGGCACCAGGTATCCTCGCAGATATCACGTCGGCAACCTCTCTAACTGTGCGACAATGTAAAATAACGCGAGGAGAACATCCAGCTTCTTTTAGAATCTGAATACATTCTTTCTCATTAGGGTACGTTTCAGACAACGGTCTTCCCTCTCTCGTTGGGTATTACGGTCATTTTGCCATCACGAGCGGAATAGAGCATCTCCCCTCCCGTATAGCAATAAAGAAAAATGGCCAAAGCGGCGATCTCAGAATGCGGTTGATTACCTACGGATATGTTGAAATCTGCACGTTGGTAGACCTCAGGGGGGACCTTTTCTGCACCGACTATGACGATCATATCTTTGTCTCTCGGTATTTTAGGCAAAGACTCGTCAAGTCTCTGACCATACATAGTAAGATGAACAACGGTCCCGTCAAAATCTTTGACGACGTCTTTCCACTTCACGCCAGTCTCTATTTTAAAATCCCCGCCGAAACGTTCCGTCATACTCCTGATGTTTTCCTCAAGTATCGAGTCGTGAGTATCAACGTATATACCGCTGGCCCCCAACGCCCTAGATGACAATGCCACGTGTGTGGTCACACGTTTGTCCCTGTCAGGCCTATGACCAATCCTTGCTATCCGTATATCGGACATGATCACTCTTCGTTTATGGGCTCTATTCTGTGACCGCGATAATCCATCTTCACCGATCTTCTTACAAGGCTCTTCAACATTGTAGAAGAAAGAGCAAGAGATTCGGCTACATCTCCTGAGAATCTGCCTGTAGGGCCAAGTTCTTGTAAGATTTTGATTTCTATCGCATCGTATTCTTCTTTGCCCATCATGGCTGCTGCCAGTACATCGCTAATCTCATAAACAGGCCATTGCGCGTTTATGCTGAAAGAAGTGTAGTAAGAATGGTAGGATTTTTCAGGATAATTTCCATCCACCGAGAGCCACCTGGTTTCGACCAGTTTCATTTTTTCAAAGAAAACAAGTGCGTCCCTTCCTTCGGGACCGTGTTTTTTCTCTATTTCGCCGGCAGTTCTCCATTCCAAGGTCACTTCCTTCAGGACCTCCCGTTTTACGGGCGTGTCAACAGACCGGAGCATAGGTACTAACTCAGACGGTTCGTTGATGACCTTGATCTTGTTCATGAACATATATCAAAGCGTTGTGAATATAATACTATTTCTTAAAAAAATGCTTATTTGTTCGAAGTTCCGTATAATTTGATTGTATTTCAACCAAACGGAAAAACACTTCCGTGTCACAATATAACGAAAAATGAAAATGTGAAGACACTGTATAATACCATTCTGTGTGAGATATGCCTAACGTTCCCTAAAGGTTTATTTATCCGCCCTACATTCTCAACCTAATGGCCAAGAAGAAAGAACCCGAATTGAGGTTTCAATGTCTCATGTGCTATAAGACCTACAAAGGCGAGGAAGGCGAACAAAAAGCGCTAGACTGCTGCGGATCTTATGTACAGGTATACTGGAAGTATTATTCGAGATGGGGCGAGAAGCTCAAGTGGTACGGTCGCTGATTTCAGTACACCGGACCCTTTCTACTTAATGGATGAAAGTACATACCTTAGTGCTAGGTGTAAACATGAGCAAAGAAACGGGAATGGCCAGTGGTGCGTACAAAGAGATAGAGCTCATCGAACGCCATATCAAAATGCTCCACGTTACTAAAGAGAATCAACCCGTCGGCATCATACGACTATCGGAAATTCTCGACCTGCCACGTCATAAAGTTAGGTATTCGCTCAGAGTACTGGAAAGTGATGGTGCAATTATCGCTACACCAGACGGTGCCATCGTGTCAGAAAAATATGACGTCTTTATGAAAGAAATAGGCGACTATCTAGATAGTCTGATAGATCGCATAGAAGAAGTACGTAATCAGATACCTGGTACGTAACACTTTAATATCTGCCCACACTTTGCACTTTTCAGGCCGTCGTAGCTCAGTTGGTAGAGCGTGTGACTGTTAATCACAAGGTC
>CAYYMA010000039.1:0-9085 GCA_964472805.1 uncultured Methanomassiliicoccales archaeon
GAATGTCGAAATAGAGATCAATACGGATGGTTCGTTAACTGTTAATGACGATGGTCGTGGTATTCCTACGGGTTACATAGCAGATGAAGGTAAATCTGCTCTAGAGGTCTGTATGACCGAGTTGCACGCAGGCGGTAAATTCGATCATAACAGCTACAAAGTATCAGGAGGTCTGCACGGGGTCGGAGTATCTGTGGTAAACGGTCTTTCTTCTAAACTTATCGCTACAGTTCAAAGGGACGGTAAGATTTCTCGTCAGAGCTACAAGATCGGTATCCCTGATGGTGATGTCGAAGTTATCGGTGAATCTGAGAACACTGGAACAACGATTCAATTCTGGCCCGATCCGACCATATTCGAAGAGACCGTAGAATTTGATTATGAGACTTTACAGAACAGGTTCAGGAATCAGGCGTTCTTGAACAAGGAAGCTACCATCAAGTTGACCGATCACAGAAGTGGACGTTCCGAAGTGTTCCACTACGATGGTGGTGTTTCCGAGTTCGTTTCATACCTCAACAGGGCAAGGACCCCCATTCATACCCCCATCCATCTTGAGGGCACAAAGAACGAAATTTTGATGGATATAGCGTTACAATACACGGACGGATATGTCGAAGAGATCAATTCTTTCGTTAACACTATTTTCACTCCTGACGGAGGGACCCATATGACTGGGTTCAGAACCGCTTTAACTAAAACGATCAACGATTACGCCAAAGAGAAAAATCTTCTGAAAGACGTATCTTTAGAAGGTTCGGATGTTCGTGAAGGTCTTACGTCAGTGATAAGCATAAGAATGGCAGATCCGCAGTTCGAGGGGCAGACCAAAGCAAAATTGGGTAATAGTTCTGCTCAATCTGCTGTGGTAACCTTCATGAACGAGAAACTTGCCGAGTATTTCCTTGAAAACCCGGCTATTGCTTCACTAATCGTAAAAAAGTGCATTGTTTCGATGGAAGGTAGGGTCGCGGCAAGACAGGCTCGTGACGCCACTAGAAGGAAAGGTGTCCTTGAGACAACAATGCTTCCGGGTAAATTAGCAGATTGTTCTGAGCGGGATCCTGCAAAATGTGAGATCTATATCGTAGAAGGAGATTCTGCAGGTGGTTCAGCTAAACAGGGCAGGGACCGTAATTTCCAGGCAATTCTGCCGATAAAAGGTAAGATCCTTAACGTAGAGAAGACCAGCCCTCATAAATTACTTGAAAGTGAAGAGATAAAGAATCTTGCCATCGCCATCGGCGGAGGTCTCGGAGAAGATTTCAACATCGAAAAGATACGATATCACAAGATAGTCATAATGACTGATGCGGATGTCGATGGTGCGCATATCGGAACGCTTTTACTCACTCTTTTCTACAGGCAGATGAGACCGCTGATCGATAATGGTTATGTTTATATCGCCATGCCCCCGCTTTACAGGGTATCTAGAGGAAAGAAGGAAATATACGCTTACAACGACGATGAGATGAACGCTGCTATTGC
Organism: uncultured Methanomassiliicoccales archaeon; assembly: GCA_964472805.1. GTDB lineage: Archaea > Thermoplasmatota > Thermoplasmata > Methanomassiliicoccales > Methanomethylophilaceae > VadinCA11. The sequence goes on from CAYYMA010000039.1 coordinate 1,489, forward strand.
TGAACTGGGACAGGGCGCAACCGTCAGCAGATACAAAGGTCTCGGTGAGATGAATCCACAACAGTTATGGGATACAACTATGAATCCGGAAACAAGGATCATGAAGAGTATTTCCGTGGATGACAGCATAAACGCGGATCAGTTGTTTTCGGTTCTCATGGGCGGCGACGTCGAACCAAGAAGAGAGTTCATAATTGCACATGCGGAAGAAGTCGTAAACTTGGATGTGTGATATCATGTCTGATAAAATCGTTATAAGAGAGACTGATGACGGCAAGGTAATAGATCAGACCATAGAGCGGGAAATGAAACGCTCCTACATCGATTATTCGATGAGCGTTATAGTAGGTCGTGCACTTCCGGACGTACGTGATGGGTGCAAACCTGTTCACCGTAAAATCCTTTACGCAATGTTCGATATGGGAATGCAGTTCAATCGTCCACACAGGAAATCTGCGAAAGTGGTCGGAGAAGTACTGGCAAAATATCACCCTCATGGTGACTCTTCCGCGTACGATGCAATGGTGAGAATGGCACAATCATTCGCATTACGTTATCCTATGGTCGATGGACAGGGTAACTTCGGTTCGATGGACGGCGATCCTGCGGCGGCTATGCGTTACACAGAAGCTCGTTTGGCTAAGATAGCGAACGATATGCTACTTGATATCGACAAAGGAACCGTAGATTACGTTGACAACTATGACGGTTCTTTGAAAGAGCCTTCGGTACTGCCCTCAAAGATTCCGAACCTTTTGGTCAACGGATCAGACGGAATCGCAGTAGGTATGGCGACCAAAATGGCCCCGCATAATCTTAACGAAGTATGCGATGCAATCATTCATTTTATTGATGATCCGGATGCGACTAATGACGATCTAAACGAGTTCGTTCTAGGTCCAGATTTCCCTACAGGGGGAGTGATCTACGGTCTTTCTGGTATCCAATCTGCTTACAGGACAGGTCGCGGTCGCGTTAGAGTACGTGCAAAGACCCACGTCGAAGAAATGGCCAATGGAAAATCCAGGATAATCGTAGACGAATTACCCTATCAGGTCAACAAATCGGTACTCATTGAACGTATAGCAGAACGTGTGAAAAACAAGGACATAGAAGGCATCACAGATCTCCGTGACGAATCAGATCGTAACGGAATGCGTATAGTCATTGAACTCCACAGGGACGCGATTGTTAACGTGGTTTTAGAGAATCTGTTTAAAAGAACGGATATGCAGACCACTTTCGGCATAATCAATTTGGCACTTGTGAATAACAAGCCTACGCTGTTGACTCTAAGGGACATGGTTTATTACTATGTGGATCACAGAAATGATATCGTCAGGCGCAGGACGCAGTTCGATCTTGCAGCAGCTGAAAAGAGATATCACATCGTAGAAGGTCTTATCAAAGCTCTTCAGAGAATGGACGAGGCACTAACGCTTATCCGTGCATCCGACAGTGGAGAAGAAGCCAACTTAGGTTTACAAGAATTATTGGAAATAGATCAGGAACAGGCCAAGGCAATTTTGGACATGCGTCTTCAGAAGCTTACCGGTCTTGAGATAGACTCTCTAAAGGAAGAGTACGATGAACTGATAATGACCATGGCAGACCTGAAGGACATTCTGGCTAATGATCAACGCATCAATCAGATAATCAAAGATGAACTGGTACAGATAAAATCTGACTTCGGCGACGAACGTCGTACTGAGATCAATCCTTTCGACATAGACGTGGACGAAGAAGATTTGATACCCCGTGAGGACGTCGTCATCACGATAACCAAGACCAACTACATCAAGCGTATTCCTTTGGATACTTACAGACAACAGGGACGCGGTGGAGTAGGACTAACTGGTATGCAGACCAAGGAAGAAGACCACGTTGCGACTATGTTCATAACGTGTTCCCACGATTATATTCTGTTTATAACAGATAGTGGTCGTCTCCATTGGCTCAAAGCTTATAGGATTCCAGAAGGAAGCAGGCAGTCCAAAGGTAAACCAATCGTCAATTTATTGTCTGACTTGGAAGAGGGGGAGAAGGTCGTTAACACAATATGCGTCAGCGAATTCTCTGATGACAGGTATCTGACGTTCTGCACTGATGACGGTATAGTAAAGAAGACCAGGCTCAGCGCTTATGGGAACGTTAGGAAGAGAGGAATCAAAGCAATAAAATTGATGCCTGGTAGAAAACTTATCGAAACGAACATCTGTACCGAAGGGGACCAAATAATAATCGCGTCCTACAACGGCCAGGCAGTAAGATTCCATGAAGGGGATGTTCGCCCAGCCGGAAGGGATACGATGGGCGTTAAAGGAATAACGCTGAACGAAGGCGATGTCGTAGTGTCTATGGCAATAGTCCGTCCTGGTGACAAACTCTTGACCGTTACAGAGAACGGTTACGGAAAAGTATCCGAGGTAGACGATTATCGTCTCACCAAGAGAGGTGGAAAAGGTGTCATAACCATCAAGACTACCGATAGGAACGGCGGTGTCGTATCAGTACGTAAAGTCGCCCAGGGGGAAGAGTTGATGTTGAACAGTACCGAAGGTAAAGTTCTAAGGATATTGGTTGACAACATACGCCAGACCAGCCGTAATACTCAAGGAGTAAGGATAATGGATCTTCGTAACAACGACAAGGTCACCGCGGTGGAATCTATCGTCGAAGAAGAAGACATCATCGAGGCTGTAGAAAAAGCGCCAGAAAGAGAATACGTGCAGCCGAAATTTGTCGAAACACTTCCAGAAGAGGAAGAATCCGTCGAATGGACAGAAGAGGAGGACGAGTGAGGTGAGTTATCGACCGCTGGAGCTCGGTGCGGCGATGGTTTCCACCATCGCCCACGTCTCCGCTATAGCGGTCGTGCTCGTCGCTCTCCAGACTACTCCTATATTACCGATGGATTTTGGTAATCTGGATTATCTGGCACTTCTTATATGGACTGCTTTCGCGGTTATGTCCACGGCTTGCTTTATAGCGGTGATGTGGGAGATACTGAAAGTCGATCGTATGATATACAGACGAGAAGCAGTGGAATGTTATCAATTAAAGACAAAAGGTCTACTCAGGTCCAGGGGAAAGCACCCTAAACTAAGAAAAATAGGTCACAGAACCCAGTAAACTTTATAACGCCTTCTCACATTGGGTAGATTACGCCGCGGTAACTCAGTTGGGAGAGTGCGTGACTGAAGATCACGAAGTCGCTGGTTCGAGCCCGGCTCGCGGCACCATATTTATCATTTCGGACATTTGGGCCCAAGGAGGGACTGGCTTGGAGGAAGACAAGGTTTTCATTGACGTTGCGATAAGTCGTTTGACCGTCGCTGAGACCTTTTAGGAAATAAAGTGTCTTAAAATCAAGTATCCCGATCATGAAATATTTTTGGACGGCGATGCTCACGCCATCATCGGACGAAGAAGAAAGTGAGGTTTTACAATGGGTAACGGAAGAATAACGGTAGGACTTTACAATTCATACGACGCCAACAAGTTCAGAGAGCCACATAGACGTGCTATTGCTCGTACTGGTGACATAGCCATGGCGTACAATATGAATTTAGCACTGTTCGGTTTTCCCATTCCAGAAGATTGTAGGACGCCACAAGATATTGCAGAATGGGTTGCAGGCACCACAAGCATCGGTCGCCACGGCGATTATTTTGTGCAACTTGCGGAAGAAGGAAGATTCTCAACCTTCCCGTATCCCTCAAAAGGATTTCCGCCTCAACTCGGTGAACCTATTCTTACGACCAGTAGTCCAGAACCTTCAAAAAAGATAGAACTTGGTACTCTGGTTAGTGAGGTCAAAGAAGGAAAGAGTATACTGCTTGTTTTTGGTCTAGGGCCTCACGGAGTACCTAAGAACGCTGCTGCGATACCGAAATACCATTTAGACATAACCAGCGGTGGTTATTCGTTGGAAACATGCACCGCAATAGGTGCCGTATGCGGTGCGGTATATGCACTAACGATTCAATAATGATCGTACACAATATTTTCTGGTTCGAACAGGACTCCTGTACCTTCTTCGACACGGCCGACTACTTGTGAATTCTTATTCTCGCGGACCATGGATTCTGCATCTACAGAAGATGCGATGATCATGAAACCCATGCTCATGTTGAACGTCTGGTACATTTCGTTATCAGTAACGTTACCGAGTTTCTGTATCGTTTTGAATATGTTAGCCGGTTTGATTGGATCGTCTATTATGTAATTAAGATTTGATTTCATTCTTAAAAGGTTACGTAGACCTCCGCCAGTGACGTTAACAAGTCCATGAACGTCATATTTTGATGTTATGTCTAACACTTGTTTTACGTATATTTCAGTAGGCGTAAGAAGTTTCTCTCCTATCGTTCCGTCCAGTCCTGATGCTTTTTCAGTTAGTTCTAATCCAGAACTTTCAAAGACCTTTCTCGCTAACGTAAGGCCGTTAGAGTGTATTCCCGAAGACTTAAGAGCAACTATGAGATCGCCTTCTTCACACTCTTCTCCAGTTATAACGTCAGATCTTTTTACGTGACCTAGACATGTTCCAGACAGATCAGGTATTCTTACTATTTCCGGAAGTATGGCTATTTCTCCGCCGACGATCTCCATGTTGGACATCTCAGCTCCTTTATTCAGTCCGATTCCAATCGCTCTTGTAATATCAGGATCAGGATCAGCCATGGCTACATAATCTACGAATGAAATAGGTTCTGAGTTCACGCATATGGTGTCGTTCACGTTCATAGCCACACAATCTATTCCAACGGTGTCCCATTTGTTCAACGCTTGAGCTACCATAAGTTTAGAACCAACGCCGTCCGTTGCTAAAGTAAGATAGTCATGTCCAAAAGAGATGAGGCTGGCGAACAGTCCAGATTTTTTTACACTTTGTCCTTTTCCTTCGCGGCGGTATTTCAATTCGCTCACCAGAGAACTTATTGCGTCTGATTTGCGGTCGATGCTGACTCCTGCTTTTTCGTAAGTCCATTCGGTCATGACGTTCATTACTGAATGACCCATTCCTATATTTATGACGTGGGAAAAGGGTTTAAAGATAAACACAATGGGCGTATCATGGGCTTGCGTGGTCGATGGGTAGAAGAAAGGAGGCACGAGCATTATTATAAGCTCGCTAAGAAGCAAGGTTATCGCTCTAGAGCTTCGTATAAATTATTGCAAATCGACGAACGTTTTGGCATTTTCAAAATAGGAGATTCCGTCGCTGACCTGGGAGCATTTCCAGGAGGTTGGCTACAAGTAGCCAAAGAGAAAGTCGGCGAGAAAGGAAAAGTTGTTGGATTGGATCTGAGGCGTATCCGTCCCATGGAAGGCGTGGAAACGATATTAGGAGATATTACCGAAGATTCTACGATGATAGAACTACTTTCAAAAGTAGGTGGCAAAGTAGATGTGGTCATTTCAGATATGGCTCCAAACATCGCTGGTCATTATTCAACTGACCACGCTCGTTCGGTGCATCTATGCACGTACGCCGTGAACGTCTGCGACCGTATCCTGAAAAGGAACGGAATATTGGTGATGAAAGTGTTCATGGGAGATATGTTCGACACAATCAAAAAAGATGTTGACTACAGGTTCTCATCTGTAAAGGTACACACTCCAGCCGCCACTAGAGAAACTTCTTCTGAAGTTTATGTTATATGCAAAGGTTTCTATGCCAAGAACAAAGTAAAACTGGAAGAGCCAGTGCCTGAAGTTAAGGAACAAGAGTTCTCCATCAAGGGAACTTTTATCTGACGACTTCACGGTACGGTTTAATATCTTTCATGTGCTAACAGTAATGGGAGCGCTCTATGGCAAGAAAGACCAGCACAGTACTGCTGATGATGACAGGTATGTTTGTGTTTTTAGTCGCCGTCGGTGGATTAGGCCTGATATTCATCAGTGATTACGACGCGATAGAATACGAATACGAGGTCACCGGTAAGCATGAGGTATTCTACGAATCAGAAGGAATACCAGTATCGTGGAATCTTAATGGCACGGTAAGCACGATATACATGGATATATTCGGCGTTACAAGAATAACGACCACCAGTGACATAGGTTATTTTGACGCAATAGAAAAAACAGATAAAAAGTACGATCTTGCTGGTAGGTGGAACTTCTTTTCTGAACCTGATTTTGGTACTTTGACTGAGAGTATCGTTGGATACGTAACAGTGAATTATGAAGAGCAGGATGTTGACGTCTACGAGTTAACGGATGGTAATGAATTCACCCGGAGATGGGTGGGTCAGGACGATGGCATAGTCTATCGTGTGGATAGGACCATTATAAACGACGAATTGGAAACACACATAATTCAAGATCTAGTATCCCATAAAAAGACGGCGATGCCCTTCAAGATATAATCTTCAGTCCCAGAACCTCTTGTTCTTCGCATACGTTATTTCAGCGGCCATTATGCCTCTGAGGAAATCGTCCTCGTCAACATATATTCCGTTAAGTATTCTGGAAGCACTGTCGGGACCGATGCCCCTCCCAGCAAGAGTGAACACCGCACGTTTACCTAGTTCTCTTACAAGATTAGCGTTACGTGACATACGCTGAAGTTCTTTTTTCTCCTGTGGAGCTAAACGTTTCTGTTTTATCAGTCTAACATTTTCGCGATCGTATTCTTTCAGTACAGCAATCATAATGCCGTCGCAGTTAAGACACTTAAGACGATCGGGTGCGTCTCCTACTCTCAATCGTCTTTGAGACCCACAGTTCATACAAGTTTCGAACAGAAGTTCTTCATCTATTCTTTTCTTCATGGCCATAAGTATCGCGTGGTCCGCACGTATCGGCTGCATGAGCTCTTTGGATCTTGTTATTCCTTCCAGTCCGATGGGGGCAACGGGGCCGGTGATAACTTCGATCTCTCCCATGGCCATCATTGAAACAACTTTTTCTGTGTTGGGGATATCCAGATCGTCCCACAATACTTTGTTGACAGCTTCGTTGTAAGCCGGTGTTCCTTTGTGGATGTCGAACAGTCGATTAAAGTTCATGAAGCGGTGATCCGCTTCCTTTTCTATTATGCCGAATTTCTTTGCGACGTAAACAAAACGCCATTTTAGGAAAGACGAGTTCAATATTGTTTTTTTACAAAGATCTTCTACGGTTCCTGGACGAATTAGTTTGAAAGTACTTTCAAAATCATTTTTACTGATGCTACGAGGAAGTTCCATGATTATGCGATACGGATCAGTTGAAACGCCTACACTCTCTCCGAAGCGTGCGGTAAGAAGAGCCGATACGATCTTGCTCAGTGTTTCGTTTACCTTGGTGCCGAAGCAACAATTAATGATGGCGATTCTGTTGCCTACTTCTAACGTAACAGTGCGATCTGTCGGCATGACATATTCTGCTTGTGATTCAAAGAAGGAGTTCAGCGTACTGATACTTTGTTCGTCACAAGGATAATCCTCATAATTACGGAGGCGACGCATACGTCCGACCTCCATAGCGATATCAAAAGGTACTGGGATGTCTGAACCGGTCCATGATGGGACGGATCCGATCTCTCTGGCTTCTTCTACAAGGATCTCTCTTTCCCTCATTTCGACGATTCTCCACGTACGAC
>CAYYMA010000040.1:0-8067 GCA_964472805.1 uncultured Methanomassiliicoccales archaeon
ACAAGGTATCTGTAGGGGAACCTGCAGATGGATCACCTCCTAAGCAGGGTGGGGCTCAGCCCCACCCTCAACCAAAACAAAGTGTGTAAATATAGAAAAGCAAGGGAATCTTAACGGATTTCCCGCGATTCCTTGGCAGCTTGCCATGCACTAAACGTAGCATCGAACGTCCATAATTCTTTTTTTTCATTTTATTTGTTCAGCGTAGCCTTTTATGGTTGTAGCATAAATTTTTATTAATTTGTTAACTCGACGTATGTAACTCCATGAAATGAAGATCCTTAACGTTCTACATGTTTTGAAGATCAGGAAATGGCTACAACCGATTTCGAATAAAAGTTTTTAACATTTTAAAAAATTAATGAAATTAAGGATCGAAGACCAGATCAGATACGATCCGAGCATGGCCTTCGAGCCTCTTGTTTTATTTGAGCTGATTTAAGCTCATTGTACAGGTGTATTCGTTAATCGAATATCTTCAAACAGTTCTCTCATCCCAGTAGACTTTTTACTAGGGGTTCAATCGATGTAAGATCTTCTTCGCTAGGTTTCCACAAAGAACGGATGTTTTCATCTATTACTTTGAATCCTGCATCTGCCAGAGAATTCTTTAACACGACTACACTTTCACCGCTCCATCCGTAGCATCCGAACGCTGCAGCCTTTTTACCTTTGAATTTCAAGGATTTAATAAAGTGAACTGTGCTGTTTATACTGTTCAGTACATCGTTACCGACTGTAGGTGAACCTACTGCAATAGCTTTAGATTTGAATATCTCGGTCATCAACTCACTTTTATCTTCTTTGGAGCAATTGAAAACCTTTACAATTGTTTCCGGACTTACTTCGACAGCGACCCTAGCTATTTCATGAGCAATCGCTTTTGTTCCTTCCCACATCGTATCATACACTATAGTGAGCTGATCCTCTTGGTAGGAAGCAGCCCATTCTGCATATTTTTCGACGATATACATGGGATCGTCTCTCCATATTACTCCATGACTTGGTGCAATAATGTCTATTGTTAGATTCATAGATTTTATTTCTTCTATCTTTTTTGAAACTAATGGCGAGAATGGATTGAGTATGTTGGCGTAGTACGTCATCGCCTCTTTCTCCAGTAAACACTGGTCTGCCATATCGTTAAAGAGCTCCCCTACTGCAAAGTGCTGGCCAAAGGCATCGTTAGAGAAAAGAATATTGTCGCCGGTAAGATATGTGGCCATACTATCAGGCCAATGGAGCATTTTCATTTCTACGAAGACGAGCTTCTTACCATTACCGATGTCTATGGAATCTCCGGTCTTGACCGTTCTAAAGTCCCATCCCTTCTTTCCATATTGTCCTTCTAGACTTTTTACGGCGTTGGCAGTACAATATATTGGTGTGTTAGGTATTTCTTTCATCAGATCCGGCAAGGCTCCAGAGTGATCGGCTTCCCCGTGATTCATTATTATCACATCTATTTTCTTTAGGTCTATTGCTTTCTTGAGGTTGTCTACAAACTCAGCCCTATGTGGCGTCCATACAGTATCGATCAATACGTTCTTTTCTTCTTCGATAAGATACGCATTTTGACTCGATCCGTTCATTATTGTATAGTCGTCCCCGTGGAACTTCTGCAACTCCCAATCTATGTACCCGACCCAACTAACATTATTTTTAATTATTTTTTTCATATGGATATCTCCATCGTATACATATTCCATATTGCAGAGCTCATTATTATATTGCCTCCTTAGATTCGGCACTCTTTTTAAGACAACGCGATTATATTTTTAACAACATTTTTGATTCATATTTCGTATGAAAATGTCTGTAGTGTTTAGAATGTAAAGAGATTTTAACTAGATTCTTACGATTTTTTTAATCTGTTTAATATACACATCATCGAACATACACAATTTTCATATAATTTCATTCGACCAAGGGTGACTTTACATAGCATATAATTATTGGAACCATATTGACTCAATATGAGTAACAGGGTCGTGGCTACATTGCCACGTTTCATCATTTGGACAGCTTTTTTGCTTTCTACAGCCTATCTGATATCTGTTGCTCAGACAGAATCAATTGAATTGTTCCTAATGATTCTGTTCACAGTGTTTTCTATAGTGATCTTTACAGAGGGTATACATGAGCTTTCAGGACACAGGCCCATCGGTACTTTAAAGGAGTTTTCTTCAATGTCCCGTGAGACATTATCACTGTATGACGAGAAGAGGATATTCACAGTTAACGGGATTTTACATATTGTTGCCAGTATCATGATTTACTCACCCCTTTTTCAAAGGGCGTTCGTCACAGAGGAGTTCATATTATTGTCGTTCTTTAAATCTCTAATTCCTTTGGCGGTATTACTTGCCTTAGGAAGTTATTGGGTAAACTATGGATCATTTTTTAAAACCGAAGAGGGAAGAAAAGCTGGTAAAATACGTAATGCAAATGCAGCGATAAGAACAACGTTTTTTTTATTGATCGCTATCGGGGCATCTTACGGTTTAACAAAGCTGTTCATGCTTGTGTAAACTATCAAAAATAAATGGTAGTCCTGCCCGGGTTCGAACCGGGGTCGCTGGCTCCAAAGGCTAGCATGATTGACCACTACACTACAGGACTCTAAGGCTGTTATATTCTTCAGTTATTTAACGTTCTTCCGACAAGGTATGTGGGAGCACATCCAGTTATTTCTACTGTGCAGAAACTTCCCACAGGTATCCTCTCAGGAATTCCTACAGGTCTGTAATTATCTGTCCTAGCAATGACCGATCCATTAGTACCTTCTTCGGTAATCAGGGCCCTGAATATCTTTCCGACCATCTTTTCATTATTAACGAGTTCGATCTCATTCTTAACCGTAGTGAATTCAGTGGAACGATCTTTGATTATGCGGCCGTTAACCTGTTCCATTTTCGCTGCCTTTGTACCAGGACGAGGCGAAAATCTTGTTATGTTCACTGTATCCGCTTTCAGCTTTCGTAGAAGGTCCACACTTTTTTGATGATCTTCGTTAGTCTCGCCAGGAAATCCTGCAATTACATCAGTAGATATGCTCATATCTGGATATCTGGCACGTATCATTTCAACCAACGATAGGTACTCTTCAACGGTGTATTGTCTTTTCATTTTTTCAAGAATTTTATTACTGCCGCTCTGCACGGGTAAGTGTAAAAATCTGTACATACGAGGATCTTTAAAAACGATCATAAGTTTTTCGACTATGGGAATGAGCCAGTCTAAATTCATCATACCCACGCGAATCTTGTAATCCCCTGGAACTTCCAACATTTTGGTTAATAGTTCTGGTAAACTGGAGTCGATATCACGCCCGTAACACGCTGTGTCCTGGGCTGTTATCAAAATCTCTTTAGATCCATTTTTAATTCTTTTTTTGAATTCTACTAGTAGTTCGTCTACAGGATAACTTATAAGTTTTCCGCGAGCAAAACGAGTTATGCAGTATGAACATGTGCCGAGACATCCCTGGGCTATCGGAAGTATGGCAGAGGAGCCAGTGTCCTTGTAATCTAAAGGGTGCCAGCATCCGTATTTGACACTCACTTTATCGGAAAATTCTGAATACTTCTGTGGTGAAATAATAAGTGAATCAGGAAGCCTTATCGAAATCCTTCCTGGTTGTACTTCTGCCATACATCCTGTTACGATGACCTCTTTTCCCATACTTCGAAGCTCGGTCATCCTTCTGACCATTTTCTTCTCGGTTGTATCTACAACGGTGCATGTGTTCAAGATAACAATGTCTGCGGCATCTACGGAAGAGGATTCTTCATATCCCATGCCTGACATGCGTTCAGCAAGTTGTGTTCCCTCGCCGTAATTCATGGTGCAACCGTAAGACTCGACGAAATATTTCATGTACTTCAGCGGGTCACGGCTTCGTTAGTTACCTGACCAAAGGCGGTCTTATTCGAAATGTTCGTAACTTTAGCGTGTACACGGGCACCTTTGGTGGTTCCGGGGACTATCAAAACTAGTTCGTTGAATTTCCCTATACCGTCGCCTTTCTTTCCCACATCTGTTATTAAGATTTCTACAATGTCACCGATCTTCAGTTCGTTGGGATCGGATCTGATGACCTTGCGTACTGCAATGGGCCTACTGGCACCACACGCTTCACACTCTAACATCATGATCCTGTCGTTCTTAACGAGCTTTGTGTCGGGGCGTCCGCATTCAGCACAGATAACGTATGTATCTGTGTACTGCTGGAGTCTTTCTGAGATGGTCATGGGTGAGATCTTAGCTTTAAAAATAGCTCTTCTATTGTCAACCTCTCCGGGTGTTCCTAGTTCTCTTAAGAGGAAATGAAGTAGATGTTGAGGATCTCTGCGTACCTTATCCGCGACATCCATAAAGTTTCTGAGGATCGTTATCTTGCCCTCTTGTATAATGTCCAGCTCCGGAAGTTCGAACCTCTCGTGGCTCTCTATAGTCTCCGGAAGGTTCAATTTTGCCCTATCGAGCAATGCCATATAATCCTCTTCGTTCCCCATGTTATCTCCTATCCCTGCTAAGCGGAACAGCATTTAAAGATTATGCCTTCATACGTGACACTGATATAGTTCTTCAATGTATCATACTGTATCAGGAACCTGGGTCCTCCGTCGCGAGGGATCCGCTTTATAGTATACGTAATAAGGACTGACTGCGAAAATCGTAAAAGGTCTTAAATATGGGGTTATGATAGCAATGTTCCGCACATTGACCCGATTACGTGGTCTTTAAATATACTAATCATATCGCGTGCTATATTCAATGAGGTGAAAAGTTTGGGAAATGGTCTAAACACCGCAAGAAAAATGAGAGTCAACAGGCAGAAGTTCCGCTGGCTCGATAGAGGATACAAAAAGAGAGTGCTCAATCTGAGGGAGAAATCAGATCCGTTAGAGGGATCTTCCCAGGCAAAGGGCATTGTTCTTGAAAAAGTAGGTATTGAGGCAAAACAGCCTAACTCCGCTATACGCAAGTGTGTAAAAGTCCAGTTAATTAAGAACGGACGTCAGGTTACAGCTTTTGCAGTAGGAGATGGAGCGATTAACTTTATAGACGAGCACGACGAAGTGCTCATTGAAGGTATCGGTGGAAGAATGGGCCGTTCTTACGGAGATATTCCCGGTGTACGTTTCAAAGTAATCAAGGTCAATGATGTCTCTCTGGACGAAATGGTCAGAGGAAGGACTGAGAAGCCGGTCAGGTGATTTTCATGACAGAAGAAGTTAAAGAAATAATAGAGACGGTCGAAGAGACCGACGTGGCACCTTTGATGCCCAAGCCCCTGATGTTCGGGAAATACGATTCTTCCGAGGTCTTCGTAGAGGACTGCGGACTAGCTAAGTACATAGACCTCACCCCTACGAATATTCCTCATTCTGGAGGAAAGCATGCTAACAAATGGTTCGGAAAGTCGAAGTTGAGCATTGTTGAAAGACTCATCAACGATATCATGAGGACCGAGAAATATACAGGCAAAAAGATGAAGGCCTACAAGACCGTTTCCCAGGCCTTTGACATTGTTGCCGCAAAGACAAAACAGAACCCGATCCAAGTATTTGTGACCGGGCTTGAGAATGCAGCTCCTAGGGAAGAGATCACAAGACTCCAGTTCGGAGGGATCTCAGTACCTAAAGCAGTGGACATTTCGCCTCAGAGAAGAGTCGACATAGCCCTCCGCAACCTGAGCAACGGTGTTGTTTCAGGAACATCCAAGAGCAAGAAATCAATATCTGAATGTCTCGCTGAAGAAATGATGCTCGCAGCTAGAGGAGACATGCAGTCCTTCTCGGTAGCTAAGAAAGACGAGATCGAGAGAGTGGCTCAGGCCGCAAGGTGATCTTAACCGGTGTGTGAAATTAATGGGAAGGAAAGAAGATAACGTATTAAAAGCAACCAAAATAATGAAGTTTCCTGAATCGATCAGGAACATCGGTACCGCAGCCCATATAGACCACGGAAAAACGACTTTTTCAGACAACCTGATTGCAGGTGCCGGAATGATGTCGTCCGATCTCGCTGGAGAACAGCGTGTTCTAGATTTCGATGAACAAGAGTCTGCTAGAGGTATCACCATAAACGCCGCAAGTGCATCAATGGTGCATCACTTTGAAAACAAAGACTATCTCATAAACTTGATCGACACCCCAGGTCACGTGGACTTTGGCGGGGACGTTACAAGGGCTATGAGATCATTAGACGGTGTATTCATTCTATGTTGTGCGGTCGAAGGTATAATGCCTCAGACTGAAACGGTCATCAAACAGGCGCTCAAAGAGCGTGTAAGGCCTATGTTGTTCATCAACAAGGTAGACAGGATGATTGTAGAACAACAGGTAACGAAAGAGATGATGATCGAAAAGTTCTCTAAACTCGTTGCTGAATTCAATCACAAGATATACTCTTACCTTCCCGCACCCCTTAATAAGGAATGGCAGGTCAGTATTCAGGACGGTAACGTGGGATTCGGTTCTGCTTACAATAACTGGGCGATAACCGTTCCAGCTATGAAGAAGTACAACATGACATTCACGGACATCTTCGAGTACTGCAGCCGCGAAGGCGGTCAAAAAGAACTTGCCAAGAAGATTCCGTTACACGAAGTGGCACTTGCAATGGCCATTAGGCACGTTCCTAACCCAGTAGACGCTCAGAAACGCCGTATCCCAGTAATATGGAAGGGCGATAAAGAAAGCAAAATTGGAAAGGCTATGATGAATTGTGACCCCAACGGACCTACGTCCTTGATGATCACCAAAATAATCATGGATCCCCATGCAGGAGAGGTCGCCTTTGGAAGAATGTTCTCAGGCAAGGTCAAGAAAGGAGATGTTCTTTACATTTCTGGAATGCCTAATCCTCAGAGGATCCAAACCGTCGCATTGATGGTTGGTGGCGATAGGATTGCTATCGAAGAGTGTGAATCTGGAAATATTGTGGCTATCACTGGACTTAGGGATGCTATCGCAGGTTCTACTCTTGCATCTTTACCAGAGACGGAACCCTTCGAGAGAATGGCTCACTATTCTGAACCCGTCGTCACCAAAGCGATCGAAGCTAAGAATACCAAAGACCTTCCCAAACTGGTCGAGGTTCTCAGATCCATCGCAAAGGCTGACCCATCACTTAACATTGAAATCAACGGCGACACAGGAGAACACTTGATATCTGGTATGGGCGAACTTCATTTGGAGATCACTGAATACCGTATCATCAACGACCACAAGGTCGACATCATTTCCTCTAAGCCCATAGTGGTTTACAGAGAAAGTGTGAAGGGACACACCCCAAGGGAGTTCGAAGGAAAATCGCCTAACAAGCACAACAAATTCTTCTTCATCGTTGAACCCCTCGAACAGTCAGTCGTCGACGCTATACACAAGGGTGAAATAGACCCTGAGGCTAAAATCAAGGATCCTAAAGCTCTGGCTTTACAGCTTGAAGCATTAGGTGTTAGCAAGGACGATGCAAAAAGTGTTGTGTGTTTCAAGAACACTAACGTTCTTATGGACATGACTAAAGGTATCCAATACCTTCATGAGACCATGGAACTGATTAAACAGTCCTTCGATGAAGCAATGATCAAAGGCCCACTCGCTGTAGAAAAAGTGTCTGGTCTAAAGGTCAGGCTCATGGATGCGAAACTCCATGAGGACACGATTCACAGAGGTCCCGCCCAAGTTATCCCTGCAGTAAGGGATGGTATTTACGGTGCAATGTGTCAGGCAGGAAGAATCTTGCTTGAGCCTATGCAGAAATTGTTCATCAGCGTTCCTCCCGATTATATGGGTGGTGCAGTGAACATGATCACTCAGCGCCGTGGAACAATTCTTGAGATGGGACAGGACGGTGCCGATTCGTCGGTAACCGCAGTCGTACCTGTGGCTGATATGTTCGGATTCGCTTCGGATATACGCAGCGCTACTCAGGGTCGTGCACTATGGTCCACTGAAAATTCAGGGTTCCAGCAATCACCTAACGAAATCCAAAAGAAGGTTGTCGCCGAGATAAGGGTAAGAAAAGGACTCAATCCTGAACCCTATGACGACAGAT
>CAYYMA010000041.1:0-6176 GCA_964472805.1 uncultured Methanomassiliicoccales archaeon
AATTGGGATATGCGCTATGTATGTTTTGGGCCTGTCCTTCTGACATAATTCCCTTTAGGAATTTAAGCTCAAGTTCTGGTTTTACTGTAATATTCTCACCAATCTCAATGCCTTGGAACCCAACTACAATATAGCTTCCTTCATATTTACTACGAACATCTAGCCTAACTTCAATTGGATATTCTTCATAGAGATTAAAGGTGGATAGGTTTGAGCCTGAGAGGGTGAAATTTCCCCAACGATTGAGGGCTAGTTCATTAGGGGTTTTCCCAATAGGCACACAAGATATTACACGAAAATCCGAATCTCTTGATTTAAAAATCTCCTTGATTGGTTTACATATTACATTCAATGGGTATCACCTTTTTCGCCCTTCTTAATAACGATTACGCCATAATCAAACATCGCCATGACGATTCCTCCTTATAATTAAAACCTATGGTACAATTTGCCTTTGTAGGTTTATCATACCATAGGTTTAGTTGCGTGTCAAGCGAAAATTGGAAATATTTTAGGGGTTTTTGTTGTAAGTTTTTCTAAGCTTTTTCCAATTGCGTCTTGCCATAAACACATCTCTTTTTATTCTCTTGTGAATAGGGTTGGTATATTTTGTGGTGTGATGCCAAATATATTCTTTGCCCTTAATGGCTTCTAAGTAATTTCCATAAGCAAATTGATAATAATATCCACAGTGAGGGCAATCAATTTTTTCTTCTTCCAATCCCCAAGGGCTTAAATAATACTCCCATTTTGCTTGATTGTTACAAATTGGGCAAGTTATTTTACCGGCCATTTAATTTTCATCTCCTTCATCTAACATTCTACTAGATTGAATCTCTGCACTTCCGTCTTCATTCAAACTTACAATTCTCTGGCAACAATGTTGGAATATGCTGTTCTTGTATTTTTTAACAACGAAATCTGATTCATCCCTCCTAAAACCACTTAGAATCAGCAATTGCCCCCTACTAAAATAGCTAGGGTCGATTACTTTCTTCTTACCATCTTCGCCAACTTCCGAAATTTGACGTTTATAATGGGCATATTGACCTGAATAGAATTTACAATTGATTACTCGATTGTCCGAGGTTAATATGGTAACAATATTGCTTGAATCAATCCTGTCCAACACCGTTCCTGCAATTTGAGATAAGCTATATTGTTTCCACGTCTTTTTGCCCCATGGTTTCTCAATGAATATGGGCTCTTCTGGTAATTCACCATAATCACTAATCAAATATCTTTCTTTATCTAACATATCAAGTTCATGTTTACCATCACAATAATAGCTTAAAGATTCCATCTCCCAATGATGTACATTTTGATTAGGTACAAATTCATTATACTTCATCAATAGTAATTTCTTGTTGTAAACCTCTAAAAATTCAGGGGCATTGATATATTCTTTAAGTGCTTCTATGCTTGGCTTGAGTAGTTTCTCAATTGATTTATCCACTATAATTAACATATCATTCTCAAAGAAGTAGTCAACGTTCTCTTGTAGAGAGACTTGGCAATTCTTTTTAAAGTATCTGGTCGCCTTGTCATCAAGCCAATAAAGCTTTTTTGATTTGAATTTTGGATGGTTGCCATAATAGAACTCTTTTGAAGTTATGTACTTATAGAAATTATAGGGTGATAGGAGGGACTTGGGTACTTCCACCCCTGATTTGATTATCATGGGGAGGTTCGCCATAGTTAGAGAATCGACAGGGGTGGTTGAATAGGTGATATATAGCTTCATCAATTTAACTCTATCAGGAGTTACTTCGTCAAAACACCCTGCCTTGATAAGCTGTTTAAATTTGGATGGGGTGATGAGCGACCCTTGGTATGCGTTCTTTGCGTAGAAATCTTTGAATGATGTGTAGGGGCGATTTGAAATGATTTGTTTTGCTATGTCTGGGTTAATTCCAGCTATGCCGCCCAAACCAAACAATATAGTATTCTTTTCTTCAATAGGTGTAAAGGTCATTTCTGATTCATTGATGGAAGGGGGTAGAACAGGAACCCCGAAAGAACTACTGCGATAGATAGCTTTTGCAATTTTGCCATATTGTGTGTTTTTAGTTTGTCCATCCTCTGCTTCACTGTCAGCCATACCAGCATTTACAATCAGTGCCGCACAGTTCCAGTACACATGGGGATAGAAACAGTATAGGTTCATTTCTTGCAGAGCTTCTGCTGAATAAGGCATAACGTGGTTTCGTGAGAAGCTATAAGCAAGCTGTGGTTTAATACACTCTTCCCAAACATAATTAGCTACAGCCCGTGAGTTGCCACACTTTTTTACAGCCTTGTAAAACTTGGTTTTAAGTGCGTCAACGTCATTTCTCTTTTTCTTGGCGATAATCTTTCTGGCTTCGTCTGCATCAGCCAGCCCAAACCCAGCAACCTTGTCTTGCATACAGAGTTCCATAACGTCTTCTTGCATAGAGGGAACGCCATAACAGTAGTCAAGAACCTCTTCTAGTGCCTTGATTTCCTCTTCATCGGTGATACCATAGTCAGCTAATTCTTGATACCAGAGATTGCGGTTTTCTTTGTATCGCAGGAACTTGTCTACTGGCTGTTCTTCGCCCTCTACCGTAATCCGCATGAGAGAGTTAGCGTTTGCCAGTTCGGTCAGACTATGGGGCTGAATCTTTCTGATACACTGACCACCAACAGGGGTAATGAATTGGAATAGGTCAATAATCTGTCCATTAGAACACTTGTCCCACATATCTTGATTCTCATACTCAAGAACATCTGGATGGAGGTATTTGTCATAAGTTTCTCTTAGGCTGTCTTTTGATTCAATTTTATTGTGTTTAAGAAGTAGTTCAATACATACCTCTAGCTTGTCTTGACATTCTGTGGTTAGACTGTCGTACTTCAACCCTCCAGCATAATCACTGTCCTCCATGCTCCAACAGGTAACATCATCGCCTCTAGGAGTTTTCATGAGGCTGTTTTGTTTTAAGTACCCGTCTTTAAAAATATAGATACCACTTGCATGAAGAGAAAGCCCACTTACCAAGTCCTCAATAAGAAGGGCATATTCTTTAAAGTCAACCTCATAGGTTTCAGATAGTATATTAAGTTCGTTTACGAGTTCTGTAACAGGCTTTCTATCAAAGTCCTCATTACCAAACAAACAGTCTGATAAACTCCATTGTTTTCCTCTTTCTATGGGGACAAGGGAGGATAAAAAGTCACCTTCTTCACTGGGGATGCCAAGCCCTCTGCATACTGTCTTTAGTGCGGCTTTAGGGGTTTCTGTTTTAAAGGTACAGATATTTAAAATATTATCTGTGCCAAACACCTCTCTAAGTTTTTGAATAATTCTGGGGCGGTTTCTTGCAGAGGTGTCCAAGTCAACGTCAGGCCAGCTTACTCGTTCTGCATTTAAGTGTCGATATGCAGGAAGATTCCATTTAATAGGGTTCATCTGTTGCATATCAATTAGGAAAGCCGTATAATACCCTGTAATACTGCCTCTTGAAATACCCACAAACCCAATTTCCCAGCACAGGTCAACAATATAGTCCACCAGATTATAGTAGGCAGACATTCTTGCACCAAGTTTGTTACTAATTAACCAAAGTTGTTCAAGTTCCCATGCAATACGCCCTATATTGGTATCATTAAAATCTTGTGCTTTAGCAAGAAAACCAATCTCAACCATGTACAGGAAGTAATTGTCTTGCTGATATTCACTATAAGCAAACTTTTCAATGTAGGGGTATTTATCATACCAATCTTTGAAAATATGTTTAACTTTAAATCTCTCTTTGCTTAAATCTCTTTCAGGGATAATGGTTTGGTGTTCCATATCAATGAACTCACAATTTTTAACCAGTTCCCAACCATTGTTAATAATCTTATTAAAATCTTCATCTTTAAAATAATTAAGGTGTTCACGCTTTTCTTCTAGCGTCATCATATATGTAGTGGCATAAAAGTCTTCTGTCTCACCTCTATCTGCTTCACTAGACCTTAAAAAAGCCCTATGTATATCATGGTGAGATTTTTCTAAATAGTGTACGTCACAAGTTAAAATACAAGGTAGTTCATATTTGTCTGCAATAGTTTTTGCCCACTTGTTAAACTCTATCTGTTCTGGATTTTCAGAAGGCTGTAATTCTATTGCGAAACAATCTTTAGTAAACCATTCAATACACCACTCAATAAATTCACAGGCTTCATCATATTTTCCACTTAGGAACATTGAACCAAGCTGTCCACCAATACAAGCAGTTGATGCCACCAAATGCCCTTTGTTCTTACCTATGATAGATTCAATTTGCTTCTTATCATTGGGGACTCTTCGCATTTTACCAGTGAAGAAACTTGACTGCCAACCTAGCGCATTGATTTCTCTAAGCTGGTCATAGCCTGTCCTATCTTTAGCAATCAAAATAAAGTGATAAAACTTTGTAATGCCTGATTGATAGTTTTCTTTCACATCTTCTACATCATCAACAAGGTAAATCTCATCACCCAGTAAGATTTTGAGGTCTTTCCCCTCTTTATCCTTTCCTTTGTCGTCTTTCTTCTGTAGTTCTTTTGCGTATTTGATGGCTTGAATATGCTCTGATATAGAAGCATGGTCTGTGAAAGCTACTGCTCTTTTACCCATTTTGATAGCGTGGTCAATCAATGCTTGGGGTTTTATAATACAATCTCGCATACGAAGGTTTGACCCCTGTGAGTGACAATGTAGTTCAGTATCTTTTAGTTTATTCATCTATACCGTACTCCTTGAATAGATGTTTTTGAGGGGCATATTCCCCATAGTAGTCTAATTCAGCTTGTAGACGAGCCTTAACCGCTTTCTCTTTATTCCTCACTTGGCATAAAATAATTCTCTTGCCGTCTGTATCGCTGATTCTTGCTACCCATGTATTATTGCTTGAATTATAATTTACACCGATTACTCCACTGGTGTTTGATTTCTGTGGCGCTCGGTTTATATTGTTATTTCTAATATCTGAAATTCTAAGATTTTTCTTTTGACAATCATATGTATTTCTATTAATGTGGTCGATTAAAGGGATGTTCTTGTCCTCTCTCCCGTCATACCCCATTACCAAATGATGTAGGTGTAAGCGCTTTTGTTTCTTTTTTCCACAAGGTTTTCTCTCATTTATAGTATAGGATGTTTCTATATAATATTTTTCTTTATCTCTGCGAGTGTCTATTCTAGCCCTCCAAGTAAACATCTTAATAAGCTCATAGTCTTCTTTGTCAAAATAGAACTCAAGACCATCTTTGGTATATCCAACTCCATAATGTTTTGTTAAATCATATGTATTTATAATAAATCCCTCCTATCCATACTATACCACACCTATCAACATTTGTCAATAGGTGTGGTAAATTTTGTTTAATCAGCCATCAATACAACATTACTAGAATGAACTAGATATGTAACCCCATTTAATGCTCCTTCGGATTTTCTACCATGTATTTTTTAACTCTGTCGCCATCATACCGTGAATCACATCTGTAGCAAAAGACTGTGTTATAGTGACCGCATACATGAATCTCTTCACCAGTTGTTTTGTCAATTGGAGTGTTTAGGGGGTCGTATACACAGTAGATTTTTGTTTCCATTACATTAGCTCCTTACATTCAATAACTTCACCGTTAATCATCTTATGATAATATATAACACCTTCCCATTCGACTGTGCGGATTCTGATATTAAACCTTAATCCCATCCATGTTTCGCTTGCGATAAACTTATCGTCTGTTAAGATATCGCCATATCTAATAAT
This sequence comes from uncultured Methanomassiliicoccales archaeon, assembly GCA_964472805.1. Taxonomy (GTDB): domain Archaea; phylum Thermoplasmatota; class Thermoplasmata; order Methanomassiliicoccales; family Methanomethylophilaceae; genus VadinCA11. Next base: position 5,766 of record CAYYMA010000041.1, read on the forward strand.
ATAATCTGGGTCAATCATAAAACAAACCTCCTTTGTTATGCCCTAATTATAGCATAGTCAAAGGAGGTTGTCAAGAGGTTTGTTGAAATATTTTATGTAATTTTTGGCTTATTAAAACAGCACTTCTCGTTCTTCATACAATTTCAACCAAGTTTCAAAATCCTTATCAGTAGCATTTTCTTTCGGCCCTAACACTTCACCATCATCAAATACCACACTCACCTTAGCATATCCCTTCCACAATTCAGCTTGTTTTAAAATATGTTCCTTCCACTTTTCAAATTCTTCATCATCTTTACCTATGAAATCACAGTCAGCTACAAGCACAACATCTTTAACACCATATTTAATCAAGGTGTTTCTTCTGTTTATGCCAAGATTGTTTCCCAACATAGCTACAGCACATGATTT
>CAYYMA010000041.1:6276-7814 GCA_964472805.1 uncultured Methanomassiliicoccales archaeon
TTTCTTTGGGTTGATTCTTGATATTGCTTCTTTATCAAGCCCTGTTTTGGAGAGGATGAAGTTTATTGCATTAAGGAATCCTCCATCCTCTCCAAGCAAGGCCAGTCGCTTCATTGTAAGGCTTACAATATTCATTGCAGATGAACAGTGTGTGTAACAAAAGAATACTTTGGTGTCTAAGTAAAAGTATAGCTTGGGTGAACCAGACAAAGCATTAGAGTTATGACACGCTGTATACAGTATCCACTTATCTTTTGCTTTGGAATATATAGGTATGCCCATTTCTTTGAATAGGATTTCATACATTTCAAGAGTTAATTGATTTATTAACTTTTTTACATCAATCTTCTCTTTCATGTTGGCTCCTTAGTTATGTATTTTAATAATCTTCTTCAGGAGAACGGTTGCCTAAGACAATTTTAATAGCCTCTTTTAGTGTTGGAATACAATCAAAATGCTTAGATAAATCTTTCAACACCATTTCAATACTCCAACCGCCCCACCCATCTCTTGCATCAATATCATCTGCCATATAAGTTAATACTTCTTCAACAGTTGAGAAACAACCAATGAGATGGTCACTATCACCACAAATTTCGCAATATAGCAAATCATGATCTATTTGTTCGTCCGAACAGTAAATTCCACCCATGTGGCCTTCGTAAATATATGGCATTAAATCTTTCTCCTTATTATGTATTTGACTGCGCTTGCTCAATACGATTTTTAGCAATATTGAAATAATTTTCATCAAGTTCCATACCAATAAAATTACGATTAGTGTTGATGCAAGCAACACCAGTAGTACCAGAACCCATACAGTTATCTAATATAGTTTCGCCTTCATTGGTGTATGTACGAATTAAGTATTCACACAGGGCAACTGGTTTTTGAGTGGGATGCAAATAACAGGTCTGTTTATCAGAGGGGAATACTATTACGCTTCTGGGGTATCTGTCCGTTTCTCCCCCACCAGATATATCTTCTTTGCATTTTCCATAAACTTGGGTTTTGTTTACAGTCTCTACATACTTGGTATAACTATTAACTGGCTTATGTCCTTGAGTTTTTTGTGGATTGTAAGTTGGTTGTTTTTTATAAAAAATATCTACAAACTCATGAGCGGTCATTGGTCGTTTCTTTGCATTGAAATGACCTGTTGCTTGAGTCTTCTCCCACACCCACTCATATTTGTACATTTCTAAATTACTACCAACTAAATTATAATGGAATTTATTTGAAGCTGTTAAAGCAATGCATCCATTTGTTTTGATGATTCTTTTGTATTGCTCCCAAAGTGGTTCAAAAGGAATTATTTTATCCCAACTGCAAGAATTTGTAACCTCATATGGCAGATCACACAAAATCATATCAATACTACCATCAGGAATATCCTTCATTAATTCTAAACAATCACCCTGTCTCAAATCAATCACCTATCATTCTCCTAAATATAAATTCTACTATCTTCATTAGCACAAACGACTCTGCTTGATTTTCCTTCTTTTGTTAACTCTTCTTGTAGTTTGTTTGCATAT
>CAYYMA010000042.1:0-7783 GCA_964472805.1 uncultured Methanomassiliicoccales archaeon
AGCATATGTTCGGTTTAAAGAAAGCATGCAAGCCTCGGCCAGATAGGTGCTATCAAACCCTCCAGAAAAGGCGATGACTGCAGAATCAAGTTTCTTAAGAAACTCGCATACATCGTCAAACTTGTTCACAACTGTGTTCATTTCCGCGAATGTCTTTAATCCTTCCCCAATATATACAGGTGTATGGACATCAGAGAGGTGCTCGAATCATATCGATCAGGGAAGATAGAGGTGGAAGATGCAGAGAAGGCCCTCCGCACCGACTACATCGAGTCTCTTGGCAGGGATGTGAACTTGGATCTTGGTAGAGAAGTCCGTAAAGGTACGCCTGAGGTCGTTTATGCTAGAACTAAGACGCCTGAGGCCGTAGAGAAGATTGTGCGTGCATCTGTGAAAAGAATGTTGGTATCGGGTGCCGATAAAAAACATTTCAAAGCCGTAAAGAACATAGATAAAGTTGAATGTTTTGAAGATTGCGGCTGCATCGTAGTAGGGGGATTTCCCGAAGAGAGATACGGCCCCGTTGCAGTAATAACAGCTGGAACTTCCGATGTCCCAGTAGCCAAGGAAGCAACATTGATGATACGTATGATGGGCTGTCCATGCATAGAATTTTTTGATATCGGTGTTTCAGGTATTCATCGGCTTATTGAACCTATGAAAGAAATCATCGACAAAAATGTTGCAGCCGTGGTAGCAGTTGCAGGTATGGAAGGTGCTTTGCCCACTTTAATATCTTCGTTATCGTCTGTACCTGTGATTGGAGTTCCTACGTCTACGGGATATGGATTCGGCGGCGATGGTCTTGCAGCTTTGATGGGTATGTTACAATCATGTTCGCCCGGACTCAGTGTGGTAAACATAGACAACGGGATAGGAGCGGGGGCTGTGGCAGCAATGATATCCAAAGGCAGGACAGCAGAAAGATGAGGCAACAGACGTTTTTCGATTCGATGTCGGATATGAACGGAAACACTGACATAAAATCAGGTCTGTGTTCCATTTGTAAAGGTTCCCGTAGGATGTGCGGTAAGGACAGATGTCCTTTGATGATTAAGTTCTACTCTCAGCAGAAGACTTTGCCAATGTTAGACGCAAAAGATATAGCTGGATCTAGTCCACCCTCTGTCTTTGTAGGAAGACATGGATATCCAAAGGTGGATGTTGGACCTCTTATTCCGCCAGAGTTCGGAGATACGTCGATAATGGATACCCCAGAGTTATGGATGGGTAAAAGCATAGATGAGATCGTAGATTTTCGATTCAAGCTTATACGCGGTAAAATCAGTATCAATGCTTACGATTTTAAAAGTGCTGGACGTGTAGTGGACGACATTCAGGAAATAGCATTAACCGAACGACCGTTGGATATCGAAGCCAAATTTGCGAATAAACCCAGAGGACGTGTGATACTGGATGATGAGGTACAACCATTCGGCCCCTCAGCAAGGATGACTTCGATGAAGAAGAGCAACGGAAGGTTCGAGAAGAACCTTGAGCGTAGTTTTTACGATACCGATCTAAAAGCTGCTGATGCTGTTGTGGCATCATATCGTAACGGGACACTTATTTCAGAAATCGAAAAAGCGTTCTCTGTGGGAACGATGGGAGTGGACAAAAGACGTAGATTCGTTCCCACAAGATGGTCTATAACGGCCGTTGACGACATAATCGGTAAAGATCTTCTAAGCACCACCAAGTTCTACAATACGATCGACGATTATCGAATATACCAGTGGGAGCAATTGGACAACCGTTGGTGCGTATTGATGATGCCTTGTACATGGAGGTACGAGCTGATTGAAGCATGGTATCCTAACACCACGTGGAATCCTACTGGTCGTACGATAGACATCATAAGCGATCATGAGTTCTTTGATGGACGTAAGGACTATGCACACATTGGAGGATGTTATTATGCGGCCAGGATGGCCGTTAACGAGCTTCTGATCAAAGAGCAACGTACTGCTGGCACAGTGATATTCCGCGAGGCTCATCCCGGATACGTTATGCCCGTCGGCGTGTGGAACGTACGAGAGAACGTACGCGAGGCACTTCGCACAATACCGTATAGTTATGACACTCTTGACAAAGCTATGGACCATGTGGACAGAGTGATGGATATTCCAAAGAGCACTTGGGTTTCTAATTCGGGTGTTCTTAAAGATTGGTATACTCAAAGGAGGATCGAAGATTATTACTGATCTTTTCGATTTTACTTCAGCAGATGAATGGAACGGCGTGTTCGAGACGGTGAAATGCAGACGTGCTTTATCGCCATCGGGACTGCCAGATATCGATTATGCATTGAACCCGTACGGTGGATGTGAACATGGATGCATATACTGTTACGCACCCGAAGTGACCCATACAGATTGGAAAGAGTGGCGAATAGTCCGGGTACGTAGCAACATAGCTGAACGGCTAGCTAAAGAATTAGTCAATTTACGAGGTACTGTGGGTATTGGAACTGTTACCGATCCATATCAATACGCAGAGAAAAGGTTCATGCTTACACGTCATTCTTTAGAAGTTCTCAAAGCTGCAAAGATGAGAATCCACATACATACGAAATCGGACCTGATACTTCGTGATATTGACATAATATCAAAAATGGATGGCGAAGTTGGAATAACCATTACGACTTTAGACGATAATATATCTCATATCACTGAACCGGGAGCTCCGGTACCCACTAAGAGATTGCAAGCTCTCAAAAAGCTTACAGATGCTGGAATAGACACTTATGCCCTGGTTGGTCCGGTTCTTAGATCACTTGAAGGCGTAGAAGAGGAATTTGTTGCTGCGATCGTTTCAACGGGAACTAAGCGTATGTGTATCGACAGACTGAATACGCGTCCAATATTATCACAAAGGCTTGAGCGCATGAATTTAGAAGGTTCCGATAAGGCCTTGGAAAAGATACGTCGTCTGGCTGAAGCTTCCGGATTAAAGGTTACAGATGTATTTTGAACGAAAGATCATTTTTATTGTAAAGTTAAAACAATCATATTTGTCTTAGCTTTTTGACCATATGCCTGCGTCCATATATCCATCGATAACAGTGTCAAATGGCAGTTCTTCCACCCATCCATTGCGATTAAAGATGTCCATGAATCCGACGCCAATCAATCTGGTGCTGCCGAGACTTTCTATTAACATTTTCACATCCTCTATTGGACAGCCTATTTTAGGCATAGCCAGTCCTCCTAAGACTACCAGAATGTCGGCATGTTGCAATTCTGCCTTATTAACGTTTATCGTGAAACCTAACCCATCCGACCACTGCATAGATCTTGCCTCGTCGGGGTTCGCCAACGGTATATATGAAAGTTCAAACTCCAGCTTCCTTATTGAGAATGCAAGCATCTCAGCTACGGGCGGACAACTTCCGATAGAACCAGTAAAAGCCACCTTTGAACCTTTCGGCATATCCTCGACACTATCCTTGAATAGACCGACCAGTCCTCCGAACCCTTTTTTCCTTTCACTGTTCTCCATGTGATGTCCTCAAGACCATCAACAGTTACGAGGACATTATGGTTACGTCTCATGTGTTACAAAAAATGTCTAACATTCACTTCAATATCAAAATCGCGACCAAGTGTCGATTATGTTATTCTAACCATGTATACATAGAATCGAAAAGACAGTGTTTTGTAACGCCAGTAAAACTTATTGAAGTCGTGAAGTGCTCTGAATACTGATACGACTTTCATCTGGCCGAGAGCTAACATCGTAATGGATATATTCGTTATCAATACAGATTAAAAATAATAATTATGAATTAGAGCCCGTCAAAGTAGTTTCGTAACAAGACCATAATTATAAACAGAAATAATCATAATAAAAGATAACATTAATATAGAAGAACAAAATTACTGTAACTAAGATAATTGGAGAATACCCTATGTATGGATCTGGAAATCAACCTATAATCGTGCTCAGAGAAGGCACGCAGAGAAGCAAAGATAAAGAAGCACAATTTAACAACATTGCCGCAGCTAAAGCAGTGGCAGATGCAGTAAGGTCTACACTCGGACCGAAAGGAATGGACAAAATGATGGTCAACTCGATTGGAGATGTTATCATTACCAATGACGGTGTGACCATTCTGAAGGAAGTCGATGTACAGCACCCCGCGGCCAAGATGGTCGTTGAGGTCGCAAAGACCCAGGATTCTGAATGTGGAGACGGTACTACAACATCTGTTGTTATCGCGGGAGAACTTTTGAAACAGGCGGAAGAATTAATCGACGCTAACGTTCACTCAACGATAATCACCAACGGATTCAGATTGGCCGCTGAAAAGGCCGCTGAAATCCTTGATGAGATTGCTATACCCGTAAAAGACGACAAACTTCTTGAGAAGGTAGCAACCACCGCACTTACCGGTAAATCTGTCGGAGATCAGGAAGAAAAGCTTGCAGAACTTGTAGTTAAAGTCTGCAGGGCCGTGGAAGAAGACGGAAAGGTCAACACTGACGATATTCGTATCCAGAGAAAGGTCGGAGAAAACATCGGAAAATCCAGCATGATCCAAGGCATTGTCGTAGACAAAGAGCGTGTACACCCACGCATGCCAAAAATGGTCAAAGATGCAAAGATCGCATTGTTCTCTGCAGCTATTGAGATCAAGAAGACCGAGTTCGATGCTCAGATTCAGATCACTGACCCATCCAAGATGAACGCATTCCTTGAAGAAGAGGAAAACAGTCTCAAATTGATGGTTGATAACATTAAGAAGGCAGGCGCAAACGTTGTGTTCTCTCAGAAGGGAATCGACGATCTCGCTCAGCACTATCTTTCTAAGGCAGGTATCTTGGCGTGCAGAAGGCTCAAACAGAGCGACCTCGAGGCCATTGCTAAAGCAACAGGCGGAAACGTCGTCGGTAACATAAATGAGATTTGCCCCGCTGATTTAGGAACAGCTGGTGTTGTCGAGGAGAAGCAGGTCGCTGATGATGGAATGGTATTCATCACTGAATGTAAGAACTCTAAAGCGGTCACACTCTTTGCACGTGGAGGAACCGAACACGTAGTTGAAGAAGTCGAGAGAGCACTCAACGATGCAATACGCGTCGTTGGAGTAGCGATCGAGGACGGAAAGGTCGTAGCAGGAGCTGGAGCCCCAGAGATTGAGGTAGGTATCCGCCTATCGTCCTATGCATCTAGCATCGGCGGCAGGGAACAACTCGCTATAGAGAAGTTCGCTAAGGCAATGGAAATTATTCCATGGACACTTGCTGAGAATGCAGGCATCGATCCAATCAACACAATCATCAAGCTGAAAAAGGCCCACAAGGACCACAAGAACGGTGCCGTTTACGGTATAGACCTCAACACCGGAGATGCAGCCGACATGCTCAAATTGAATGTTGTCGAGCCTCTCAGGGTTAAAACGCAGGCCATAAGCTCTGCATACGAGGTCGCTAATATGATCCTTAGGATCGACGACGTCATAACCGCTCGTCAGTCTTCTGGTGGCGGTATGCCAGGCGGTATGCCAGGCGGTATGCCACCGGGAATGATGTAAAACCATTAAAGAGGGGGCGAGGCCCCCTCAATTTTTCTTTTTCAATGTATTAAAACACATTTTGTGTTCTAAGAAACTTTGATTGTTGTCAATTTAAATTTTTTTTATTAGTTCTGATATTTTAACATGATCAGATCTGTTACTAATTCGTTCATATCCTATTGTTTATTCTAAGCAATAAGACGTATATTTTTGTCTGACATCCGTCTGAAGATATTAAATATCCGTCGGACCGATACAATATCGATGGGATCATATGCGCGCTGCACTTTATACGAGAGTATCGACTGAAGATCAAGCTCGAGAAGGTTATTCTTTGGACGCTCAAATGAGGCGTCTTGAAGCATATTGTCACGTCCGAGGCTGGAAGATCGGAGGGCGATACAGGGACGAAGGATGTTCTGGAACGGATGTTAACAGACCAGAATATCAAAATATGTTCCAAGAATCAGACAATTGGGACGTTCTAGTAGTTTTAAAAATGGACCGTATCCACCGCAACAGTGTAAATTTTACACTGATGATGAACGATCTTCGTAATGATGGCAAAGAGTTCAACTCGATGCAAGAAAAATTTGACACTACTACTGCTATGGGAAGATTCGTTATGGACATCATGCAGAGGATCGCCCAATTAGAGAGTGAACAGATTGGTGAACGTGTTAAGGTCGGCATGACCCAGAAGGCCAGTTTTGGCACTGGACCTATGGGGTCCGGCCATCCATACGGATATGTTTATTGTAAAGGGAATCTTGAGGTCATAGAAGACGAAGCGTATACCGTAAGTGCCATATATCGTCTTTACAACGAAGGTTGTTCTATGGAAGACATAGCCAATTCTTTAAACAGATCTAAAATACCCGCAAAGAAAGGGGGCCAATGGAATAGGCAATCTATCTGCAATATACTTCACAATCCAATATATCTGGGATATATCGAATGGGACGGCATTATAAGAAAAGGTGGACACTGCGCCATAATAGAAAGAGAATCCTACGAAGCAATAAACGGACCGTTAGATGTCTGAAAACGAGAATTTAAGAGCAGCATTATACGTTCGTGTATCAACGGACGAGCAGGCACAAGAAGGATATTCTTTGGATGCCCAAAAGGAGATACTGACAAACTATTGTATTTCTCAAGCGTGGAGCATATCGAAAATCTACGATGACAATGGTTATTCTGGTAGAAACATAAAACGTCCTGCCTATATTCAGATGATCAAAGAATCTGATACCTGGGACGTTATCCTCGTTGTGAAGATGGATCGTATCCACCGTAACAGTCGTAATTTTATGGAAATGATGGAAAAATTGGATAATAATGGTAAAATGTTCGTCTCTTCTACCGAGGCTCTTGATACGACCAATGCTCTGGGACGTTTTGTTGTGGATATGATACAGCGTATCGCACAACTAGAGAGTGAACAGATTGGAGAACGTACGTATATGGGAATGCGGGAAAAGGCCGAGAACCTGGAGAATGACAACTCTAGCAAAAAGACCATGGGTTTCAATCCGCCTTTCGGATACCGTCTAAATGAAGGGAAACTAGAAGCCTTAAGTAGCGAGTTGAACATAGTTGGAAATATATTTTTTCAATATTATGACGGACAGACTATCGACGAGATCTGTAGAAATCTTAACGACGAGGAAAAACTTACGCGTAAAGGAAACATTTGGAATGTTTACAATTTGCGTAACATACTTCACAATCCTGTATATGCTGGGTATATGAGATGGGAAGATATTCTTATACGTCATGATACACATACCGCGGTATCTCCTGAGCTGTATAACAAAGTCCAGGAATTGATGGCGTCAAAGGTCAGAGACCCATCTAAAAGGGGCGTTAATCTAGTTCCTATATTGGGTGGAAGTAATTAAACTACGAATCGTGGTTTATTTAATACACAGACAATTGGTGTGCACAACAGCATCAATTTTTGTAAATGATTATGTGTTCCGATTTCTAAAGTATAAATTTGTTTATATGTACCAATTATTTTACACTGGCACATTTAACAAAAGGCCTCAATATCAAAGATATGTCATCGGCCTTTTGTTATTGTCAGAACATGCTTAACACTAGGTCCGAATGTGCAATCGGATCTTTCAACGGGATGCCCGCCATAATGCTGCCCTGACCGTACATTATTTTTACCATTTTTGCAGCTTTCTCCTTGTCAGCTTTATAGACTTCTTCAAGGGATCCGAATGCAGGATGTTCCGCATTAAGTTCTAAGAC
>CAYYMA010000043.1:0-7759 GCA_964472805.1 uncultured Methanomassiliicoccales archaeon
GTCAAGCTACGTTATTATTGACGTTAGATGCAGGCCTCAAACTTCCGATACTTTTTATCGATACTGGTTTAGAATTCGATGAGACCGTTCAGTTCGTTCATGATACTGTTACAAGACATGGACTAGAACTAATAGAAGAAAAAGCACCAAGTGATGCGTTCTTTGGGAACCTTGTACACTTTGGACCTCCCGCAAAAGATTACAGATGGTGTTGTAAGACCAACAAGCTTGGACCTACCGTGAATGCCATAAACAAAAACTTCCCTGACGGAGTTCTTTCATTTATCGGACAGAGAAAATACGAATCTGAAGCTAGAAACGCCAAACCTAGAGTTTGGAAGAATCCTTGGACACCTGGTCAATTAGGTGCATCTCCGATACAGAACTGGGCGGCAATGCATATCTGGCTGTACATTTTCAGTAAAAAAGAGCCGTTCAACGTATGGTACACCCGAGGATTAGATAGAATAGGATGTTTCCTTTGTCCAGCATCAGATCTCGCGGAATTCGACGCAATAGAGGGAAAAAGTGAAAGATTTACTCAATGGGATAACTTTTTGCACGAGTACGCTAAAAATAACGATTTACCGCCGGAATGGAAGAAGTTCGGACTATGGAGATGGAAGAATGCACCAGAATCCATGCGTGAAGAGATCGAAAGAGTGACAGGAAGAAATGTTTCTGATCTTACAAAACGTGTCGTATCAAAAGATGATGGTCCGTTGAGAATAAAAATTCAGGATGGATATTCACCTTGTACCATGGGATACAGCATAGAGGCCGCACTTTCAAGACCTATCGATCTGAAAAAGGTCAAACCTTTCTGTCGTGCATTAGGTTGGATAATAGAAGAAGACCCAGATGGAGAATATATTACAGCAGATTACGTAACGATATACAGGGACGGAGCGATAATATCCAAAGCCGGGAATATGAATGATGCAAAAAGACGTATGGACCATGCGTGGCAAGTAATAGTAAGAGCAGAACAGTGTGTAGGATGCGGACTTTGTGCAACTAGGTGCAGACCCAATGCGTTGTTCATGAAGGATGGGAAAGTGCAGATAAACGAAGATGAATGTATATTCTGCAGGGATTGTTTTGGCCCGTGTCCGTCAGCTAATTTCTCCGATGATGCAGATGTGGACTTCGAGCAGTGAATCTCGGGGACAAATAAATAAGATAATCGACAATGATGTCATATGAAAATAGACGCAGAAGACCTGGCCGCCACAATGGAGCTCGACCCCGCCCTTATTGACGAAGAGGACGCCATAAAGTACCACACGGGTCTTCACGCAGTCTCCATGTACAGAGAAAGTCACGAACTCTGGATGCAAGGCAAAAAGAAAGAAGCCCGGGAAATAAACTACCGGGCACACCAGCTTACTGGATGCGATATACATCCTAAAGCGGTGATAGGTAAAAGATTCTTCATAGACCACGCCACTGGCGTGGTTATCGGGGAAACTGCCGTTGTCGGTGACAACGTCGTAGTCTATCAAGGCGTTACGTTAGGCGGAGTGTCGTTCTCAAAGGGAAAAAGACATCCGACGATAGGTGACCATGTGGTCATCGGAGCTAACGCAACGGTACTAGGGGACATAAAGATCGGAGACCGTGTACGCATAGGAGCTGGATCGGTCGTTCTTAAAGATGTACCTAACGGATGCACTGTAGTCGGTGTTCCAGGTAAAATAATAAGAAAGGCCGGAGTCGCAAAAGACGAGGACGAGTTAAGACATAACGCACTTCCAGACCCTGTTAAAGAACTCTATAATGAGCTAAAGACAGAACTCGATTGTTTGAGGAAAGAAATAGAAGAACTTAAAGAGTCCTTTAAAGACTGACCGGCTTTGATTTATTTATAACCTAAGAGATAGAGGTTTGATTCGATGTCTATACTGATTAGGAACACTTTAACAGGAAAGAAAGAAGAGTTCGTTCCGAACGAACACGGAAAGGTAAAGATGTACGTGTGTGGCGTAACCGTTTACGACGACATCCATATGGGACACGCACGTAGCATAATCGTCTTTGACGTTATCGTAAGGTATCTAAGACGCTGTGGCTACGACGTCACGTATCTAACGAACTTCACGGACGTTGACGATAAAATAATTAAACGTGCAGCAGAAGAAAATATCGATGCTTTAGATATCTCGGCCAGATACATAGAACATTATTTTGAGGATGTAGAGAAACTTGGTATTCGAAAAGCCGATCTATATCCGAAGGCAAGCGAAGAAATGTCTTCAATAATAAAAATGGTCGAATCTATTATAGACAACGATTTTGGTTATTCTACGGAAGACGGTAGTGTATACTTCTCAGTAGACAAAGTGAAAGATTACGGAAGATTGACGAATCAAAAAATAGAGGATATGGAATCTTCTGGTCGTATCGTTTTAAACGATCAAAAAAAGAATCCCATGGACTTTGCAATATGGAAATCAGCCAAGCCTGGAGAGATCTCTTGGGATTCGCCATGGGGCAAAGGACGCCCGGGCTGGCACATTGAATGTTCTGCCATGATACGTAAATATCTTGGGGACGAAATTGACATACACGGCGGAGGAAATGATTTAATATTCCCGCATCACGAAAACGAGATCTTACAAACGGAAGCCGTCACAGGAAAACCATTATCAAAATATTGGATACACAACGGGATGCTCCAAGTACAAGGAGAAAAAATGTCTAAATCTTTAGGCAATTTTTTCAGAGTACGAGATGTTGCTCAGAAATATGATCAATACATTATCAGATTTTATTTTTTAAACACTCATTATATGAGCCCGCTGATGTACAGCGAGGATATGTTGATAGAAGCTAGAACGTCCTTAGAACGGCTTACTAATAACTATACCGATCTCAAAGCATACACAAAACAAGGCCCATCGGGAGACGGCGATGTCTGCGACGTCATAGAAGAACACAGAAGTAAGTTCATGGACGCCATGAACGACGATTTCAATACTCGAGCAGCCATCGAAGAAATGTTCCAGATCACAAGAATTACTAACAAATCCATGGCCGACGGAACGTTAAGTAAAGAGGGTGCAGAAAGGTTCGTTAAACTTCTAGATGAATTTAATGAAATACTAGGAATATTTCCTAAAAATTCTAACGAAGACGACGGAACCCTCGATTCGGTGATGCAGATTCTTATCGACCTAAGAGCTGAGTTAAGAAACCGTAAAGCATACGATCTTTCAGATATGATTCGCGACAGACTCGGAGAAGCCAACGTTCGTTTGGAAGATTCTCGAGAAGGTGTCAAATGGAAAAAAATCTGATCGCACGTAAAAAAGCAGAACTGGCACTTGGAGGCGAAGTACGTCTTCCAGATGGTTACGTTCTTCCATATAGATTATCACGATCTACCGCAGGCCCTGGAGCTGGCTCTTCTTCGGCAGTGTTTTCATTTAATGGATCTCGCGTAAAAAAAGCGGTTAATTACAACAAAGGTGAATTTGAATTACGTAACGAAAATAATAAACTCTCTCTTTTACGTAATGGTTCGCTATTTATCGACAATATTTCAATAGAGCCAGTAGTCTATCATAGTCCAGAACAAGCGTTCTTTAATCTGGATCAACGTTGCATATTCAATTGTGCATTCTGTGCCTCACCTAGACTTGATAATAACATAACAAAAAACCTTACTGATGAAAAGATCGTTGCAATGGTTCACAAAGCTTTGAACAATAATATGACGGTAAACGCCATATCATTGACTAGCGGAGTTGTGGGGAGCCCTGAAGAAACTGTCGATAGATTTGTTTCGTGTGTAAAAGCTCTTAAAAAAGAGTTCCCTGAAATACCAATAGGTGTAGAACCATACGTTTCATCAAAAGAAGACATAGTTAGACTTAAAAATGCGGGAGCCACAGAGATCAAATTAAACATAGAGTCTCCCAATAGCGATATCTTCAAAAAGGTCTGTCCTGAACTTGATCAAGAAAAAATACTGGCACGTTTGAATGATTCTATATCTGTTTTCGGAAAAGGAAACGTTCAATCGAACGTTATCTACGGAATGAATGAGACCGACGAAGATGTATTGTCGATGTTAGAAACATTATGTTCTATGGATGTGATTCCAATATTAAGGGCTCTAAAGGTCGGAGAATTAAGTAAGGAAAGTCTAGAATCCGCCATTGGAGAAATCATTCCGATAACAGTTGACCGTTCAATGTATCTAACCTTAGAACAAAAGAAAATTATGGAAAAATATGGACTTAATTCAGCCGACTGTCTTACGATGTGTAATAGATGTGGATGCTGTGATTTGGTCCCATTCGTAGATCTTTAAATTAGTTTGTAAAATATAATTTATTTCTCGCTGATCTTCTTTTTTAACATCTCCACATATTCACATGCTTTACATCTTGTACCGACACAAGGTTCCCCGCACTGGCATTTGTTAATGTCTACTGATGGATACTTTTCGTAAAGCATCGGCCTTATCTCGTCATACGAGGATAAAATACTGAATTTTATACCAGGAGTTCTAGAATCAAGATTGTCTATCATGTCACGATATTGGTTCCTTAACGCCTCTGTCCAATATGGACATTCGCCATCCCAAAATGGAATCTTTACCAGAATAGCATAAAGTAGCGATTCACTTTCGGGTATTATCCTTAAAGGATGGAATCTTGGTATCAATCCCGTTCTAACTTTTTCATGAGGTCCCAATCGTACAAAATGTTCAACGTCCCCACGAACAAAATTCATGAGTATCGATTGGGACATATCATCAAGATTATGACCTGTGGCAATAAGTCTAGCACCTATCTTACAAGCTTCATCATTCATTAATTTGCGACGAAATACGCCACAGTACGTACATGGAGTACCATCACCTGTGACGTTTGAGATGGAATCCATAGTCAATCCAAGCTCAGAAAATGACCTTACGCTAATCGAAATATTCTTCTCGGCACAATATTCCCGTACGATCTGCACACTCGGAGGACGATATCCTTCGATACCCTCGTCTATCACTATAACATGGATTTTAACATTAGGACGATGACCAAATATCTCATTCAAGATATGTAACGTGACCATGCTGTCCTTTCCACCAGAAACTGCAACAGCTATAATGTCTCCAGATCGTACTTCAATCTGTTTACGTATCTCTTTTTTGACACGTTTATCAACATATTTTATAAAATGTTCAGCACACAGATGAGACCCGTTGTAATCTATGAACGTAACGGCTTCCGATAAACATAGATCACATTTCACAATATCAGAGCTCTTCTGTATCTGACGTCAAGATCATTTTTCCTTCGAGAAGTGTTTCAAGTTTTTTTGCTAAGACCTTTGACGGTATATCCGGCAAAGAAATGTATGTGATACGTCCGCCTTCCTTCTCGTTACGAACAATGGTCTCTAGAAGATTCTGTCTGTCCATATCTTGAATGTATGTCCAGAACTGTGTATGCTTCCTGGGCTCACGGCCGTACTCTTCGCACACTATCGAATAGGTCTTCTCGGCCGCTGTAATGCTTATGTAAAGATTACTCTTCATTGCCCTAGCTATTGCCAATAACGCAAGTTTTCTGTTTATATCCAACCCCGTCAGTTTACTTTCGGTGACCACGCTATTGATGTTCGCCTTAGCTTCCCTGACGTTCTCCGTGTCCATGTTTCCTTCAGGATGATCTTCTGCGATAATCGCAGCATCTCTCAAAAGTTCTATTGCAAATCTGGCATCTCCGTATTCCGAAGATACATCAGCAATCAATTCTATCACATCTTCAGAATATTTTCCGCCGATCAAAGCCTCTTCCGCCCTTGCCAACGTTATGGAGTATAACTCGTCACGAGTGTATTTATTGAAAGTTATGGCATTACCGCGACCAAAGGTTGACATGGACGCTTCATCGAGCAGCCCGTATATCGGGAACTGAGATATTAGGATTAAAGATATCCCGGCCTTCCCTACAATGTTTTCAGAGAAACGCGTTAACTGATAGATAAGATCAATGTTGCTCTTTTTAAGTAAAATATCGACTTCGTCGAGAACGATCAACACGGGCTTCGATCCAGACTCTACATGAATAGTGAACGAACGCATCATCTCGTCCGGAGAAAAACCTCTTTCAGGAAATCCCTTATCAAAGTGTTTCACGAACTCAAGAATGACTCCGGCTTCTGTGTTCCTGTTTCTACAGTTAACAAATATCATGTCTATAGGTCTGCCCGCATCATAACAAAACTTCGCCATGTCTTCACTGAAACGTTTGGCCGTAGCAGTCTTACCAGTACCAACATTTCCTGTAAGGAACGCATAGCAGGGCTTCCCGCTCTCGGCGAGCGGACGGAAATACGTTTCCAATCGAGTCCGCTGCATGTCCCTGTGTACAAGCTTCTTCGGGACGTAATCGAACGATAGTTTGTCAATATTACGTATTACCGTAGAGGCCTTTTTGAACATCTCAGTTCCTGCTGTGACGTATTAGGCCCGAACATCCAAAGATCTCGATACCTTTCTTTTCCCATACATCACATATCAGATTGATACCTATGGAATCGGAAGCCATGTGACCGGAAACTATCATATTGATGCCTACTTTCTTAGCCTCCTCGATGTGACTCTCGGGGAAATGCATACCTACGACTGTTCCAACACCAGCTCGTGCGAATTGTTCGTATATTTCCTTGGGACCGGATGTTCCACCAGTCATTTTAGCCACGGCCTTTCCACATCTGTTGTTCTTGCTACCTACAATGATAGCTGGAGGATTGTTATATTTCGCGGCTTGAGCACACTCAGGCTCCTCGTACAACCTTTCAATTATGTCACCCAAAGTTCTTGGATCTAGTTCAATGAGCATATCGCCAAGATATTTTTGCACCATATTGTCTGCTGGCGAATGAATATTGAACATGGGTATGCCCAACAATGATGCTGCGTCCGAAGACTGATTGAAATTAGAGCCCATGACATTCCTTAGTACTTCGTCCATCCTTGGCTTCATCAAAGATTCGCACACGTTGATCGGTACCCCGTCGGCAGCATACATGTCGGCCTGCATGTGCATGACCTCAGGAAATGGAACTTTGGACAGTCCCGTGGGGTGATGGGCGACAACTGCAGAGATCGTTTGACCCTTTTCCCTTAAACGGTCGGCCAAAAGCATCTCGCCTGTACCTATGTCGATACCCCACATAAATCTCTCAGCTTCAAGTTCTTTAGATTCTTCTATGAGAGCCGAAAATCTAGAGTCTGCGTAAGGGTTCCAAAGTCTTTCCATATCGAAGAATTGTTTCTTTTCTTCGGAAAGTGCTTCGTATTTCTCCTTCTGTTCATCCATTGCGATCTTGACCTCGGACGCAGGGCGCGGATCGTTCTTTTTTCCTATTTCTATAGCCAATTCGTAGGCTTCGTAGATCTTCATAAGAACCTGAATGCTAAAGGAATGTATAACTATTCTTAGCCACATCCCAGAATAATATGTTCCTTATCAGAAAAATAACGGGAAATTATATCATATAACGAACATATAGACGGTTGATAAGATGAATGAAATCTGGACAGAGAAATACAGGCCTAAAGGACTGAAAGACGTAATAGGTCAAAAGAATGTTACAGAAAGACTCTCATCTTACGTTACTTCAAGGAACATGCCTCATCTTTTGTTCACTGGTCCCGCAGGCACCGGCAAAACCACAAGTGCGTTAGCTCTAGCAAGAGAAATGTACGGCGATGAATGGAGAGGTAATTTCATGGAACTCAACG
>CAYYMA010000044.1:0-7604 GCA_964472805.1 uncultured Methanomassiliicoccales archaeon
AGAAAATTATGGATATACTGTCGATTCTCATAATGTTGTTCGTACTTTATGTACTAGCAATATCGGGGTCGATGATTTTTGAACGTTTTGGTATTCCTGGTCTGATAGGCGAGATACTTGTTGGAATAATCGTTGCCAATATTATCTGGGACGGTTCTGTGTTCAGCGGTATCCTTGGTGAGGGAAGCTTCCTAAGTATGCTGGGCGTAGAATTAGCATTCAATGGATTTTTGGGTTCAGAAAACTACAGGTTCCTTTACATGGTGGCTGAATTGGGCGCTATGTTCCTCCTGTTCTATGTGGGTCTAGAAACAAGATTCTGTGAACTGAAATCTGTTGGAAAGCCTGCCATAACCGTCGCTGTATTGGGCGTGGTATTTCCGTTCTTACTAGGTCTCACCGTTTATTATTATGATTACAACATGGTACATGCGATGTACATGGCTGCGGCAATGGTTGCGACCAGTGTCGGCGTCACCGCTAAAGTAATAATGGATATGAATGCATCGAATACAAAGGAAGCACGTATTATTTTAGGTGCCGCTGTAATAGATGACGTACTCGGAATGATAGTATTGGCCATGGTCGCAGGAATGAGCTCTGCAGGGGGTACGACCATTGTAAGCATTCTAGGAACAATATTCATTGCAGTATCTTTCGTTCTAGCTGTTTTCTTTTTCTGTGACAAATGCGTACCTCGTATGGATTCTTGGAGTTACAATAGACAAGCGTGTCGTCCAGCCAATAAGAAAAAATATCAGCTTGACAAGATGATGATCGCGATAGCACTGTGTCTTCTAATGTCCGCCATATCTCAGGCCATTGGATTGGCTGCGATAATAGGTGCTTTCCTTGCAGGTATGATCTTAGCTGATTATGCTAAAAAGTGGGATCTTAAAACCAAGGTCGAAGCTATAACGACTTTCTTCCTTCCTCTTTTCTTCCTTAATGTGGGTATGCAGGTACAGGTATCGTCATTGACTAACCTGACTGTGCTGGGACTAGCTGCATATGTGATAGTGCTTGCTGTAATTACAAAGTACGTCGGTGGATATTTCGGTTCTCGTATGGCAGACAAATCTCTGGATAAAAAATCTGCTCACGCCATTGGAATAGGGATGATACCGAGAGCAGAAGTGGGTATTATAATAGCGGCCGTAGGGCTTGCAGCAGGTCACTTGACCCCTGATATGAATACTGCCATAGTGTTAATGTCTGTTATAACCACGGTTATTGCACCGCCGTTATTATCGCGTGCCTTCAAGAAGAAATATCCTGACGGACCACCTGATTTTAATCCAGATGTATGTCCAATAGAATGAATTCATTAAGCATTCCTTAGAATAGAAGTTGTGATCGACTATTTTAGTCGTATACGCGCATTACGGGCTGAATTTCAGAGCGGTATGAAAACTTGTATTACTATTACGAATACAATAAGTGCTATGGCAAGACCTACGACGCCCTTCGGGGATATTTTTAAGCCCTTGTCAGTTTCGGAGTCAAAATATCTCATAAGACCAGCTGACGCTTGGAATCCGTCATTGCTTTTTTTACTTGCCACGATGTAACCAATCGTAGGTCAATATAAAAAGGTTATCGATTTATTCAGCCGTTTTTAGAAAATATCTTAATAGGGCGTATCTGTTGATGCTTCGATTTGAATGCATTGGGCGGATGTAATAGCTAAGAACATCGCAGAAAGCTGCGAGAAACCACTCATCGCTACGGGGATAAGTCCTACGGGCATCATACATGTAGGTAGCCTAAGGGAGGCAATCACTGGTGAGTCGGTTAGAAGTGCAGTAGAGGGTTTAGGTAAGGAAGTTAGACTAATTTATCTAATTGATTCTTTCGATCCTCTTAGGAAACGATACGATTTTCTGCCTTCTGAGTATGAAAAATACGTCGGAATGCCAATATCTAGAATACCTTGTCCTTGCGGCAAGCACAAAAATTATGCACATCACTTTGTTCAACCGTTCCTAGACGCCGTTGATTCTCTTGGAGTCCAATGCGAAATAATTTGGACTCATGAGCTTTACGAGGAAGGTCAATTCGCCAAGGCTATCGATCTGACAATGAAGAGGAGGACTCAGGTCATCAATATCATGACAGAGGTCACGGGCAAGGCCGAGAATCTTGATTATGCTCCATATACACCAATATGTTCTGAGTGCGGTAGGTTCGTTCAACCCGTTTTTGAAACCTATGAGTTTCCGTTCATGGAATACAACTGCGATTGTGGGAACAGTGGCAAAGCGGACGTCCGTAAGGCCGATGGAAAATTAACGTGGAGATGTGAGTGGCCTGCCAAGTGGATGATCTTCGGAACGTCCGCAGAACCCTTCGGGAAAGACCATGCCGCTGCAGGTGGTTCATACGATACAGGGAAGAGAATAATCGAGGAAATCTATGATTGTGAAGCGCCGTTCCCGATTCCCTACGAGTTCGTACAACTGAAAGGGGTCGGGCAGATGCATAAGTCTTTAGGATCACCGGTAACTGGAATGGATGCAATTAATATGACGCCACCAGAGATCCTGAACTATCTTTTCCTTAGAGTAAATCCTTCAAAGGCTATAGATTACGACTCAGGTATGGGTATATTGGATATGGCTGACGAATACGATCGTATGGAACGTCTGTTCTTCGAAGGGGGCTTTAGCGAATCTGAAGAGAATTTGGTGCGTGCTTACGAGATTGCTCAGCATAACCATGTACTTCCCCAGCTTCCAAATCAAATATCATACAGGCATCTTGTGAACGTGGTACAGATGGCTACGACGTTCGAAGGTGTACTTGAGGTACTAAAACGAACTGAAGATCTTTCTAATATGACTTCCAGTGAAACAAAGAGGCTTTCTCGTAGGATTGATTGCGTAAGATATTGGTTAAATGGTTTTGCCCCTGATATGGTAAAGTTCGCAGTCAGTAATACAGTTCCAGCGGGCGTAGAACTTTCGATGAACGATAAAGTGTTCTTGCAGACATTGTCAGTAAGATTTTACGACTGCAATTGGGACGCCGATACCATCGGTTCTATCATCGCAGATACAGCCAAAGAATCCCCAGTCGGACTCAAAGGTGGTTATGGTACGATGTACAAGATCCTTATAGGCAAGAAGAGCGGGCCGAGACTTGGAACGTTCCTCGCCAGTATGGACAAGAGCTTTGTGGTCAATAGGATAGTTCAAGCATCTAATTGATCACAGTATGCCCATATCCGTGAGCTTCTCAGGAAGATAAGTGTCGGTAACGAAGTCGAGGCCGTATTTAGCCAAAGCTTGCTGTTCCGCCTTCTTACCCATGCCTAGCATCGCCTGTATCTCGTTCTCCCAGAACTCGTCTTTGAAACGTGGATCGGATAGCTCGGCGTTGAGTGCTCCCTTATCTTTGTCTGTAAGGGTATCGGTAGGTAGATCGTAGTTCAGAATGTCTGACGGCGTTATTCCTATGAATTGTGCAGTAGGCGTAGCCAGATATTCAGAGATGTGAGCTGTTTTGATTGCTCCATATGCCACCGAGGCATAGATTCTGAATGACCAGGGATCACCGTCAGTGAAAACAGTTACGGGGAGATTTAATTCCTCGTTCAACCTTTTCATGAAACGTCTCGTGCCTCTAGTGGGTTGTCCTTTAAGATGTACCAGTAATGCGTTGTATTTCTCGGGGAATCCGTTCTCGACAAGCCTGTCGAACATTCCTCCTGTTTCTATGGCTATGACGAATTTCGCACCACAGTTTTTGAACTCTATTTTTTCAGGCCCTACGTTGTACGGTATTCCATATCCAGAATCGCCGACGTCGTCGATGCAGTTCATTTTCTTCCTTTCGCCTTTACGAGTGAGTTCCGTAAGCGTTAGATCTCCGTATATCCTTGCTCCATCCTCTTCTGGACGAAGTTTAAAATCTTCCCGCATAAAACCTGTAAGGATCTCTAAGTCTTCTGCGAGGATAACGCTCTCATCCTGACTGTGGAACTTTGCGTTGTTCCAGCCTTCTGATATGTAGTACATTTCCCTCAACGTGGAAGACTTGTTGGTGTCCAGCATACTCTTTATAAAATCCGCAGTATAGACGGTCCTAAGAAGCATTAAAGCTCCTTTTACGGTCTTAGCGGTACGTAAGGTCTTTTGATCTCCATAATTCCAAACACTGGTCTTAGGGTTGAATTCAATGTTTCTTTTTGATCTAAGGGCAACCTCCATTGTAGGGATGTTACCTTTGTCCATATGGTCGTAAAGATTTTCAACAATGCCTGTGAGGCTGTCTATAGTTCTGTCGCTTCTTTCTGTCATTTTCCAGCCCCCTTTTCGAACTCATCGTCTTCAAGAGATTCTTCTTCCTCATCAGAGAGATCTTCCTCGACAATATCGTCCTCTTCGGTAATCTCTATCCCCTTTATACCCCAATCTCCTGGAAGCGGTTCGGCCCCCATGATGATCGTAGGGTTGATACCTGAAATATAAATGTCATCATTCGAGAATGTGTCGGCCATCTCGCCGTTCAGTTCGAAAGCGATGACTGTGGAGGTCGAAGGTTGAAGGTCCTTGACCTCCCAGAACGCTTTTCCTGCATCGTCAAGTTCTCTAAAACAAGGGTCGGTGAACAGTGCCAGGTTGACGGATTCCTTTGGAACTTGCGCGTGTAGACCGAAGTTTCTTACGTTGTCGGTGTAATTGTAAATTGTATACGTATAACGTCTATCGTTCTTACCAATCTTTTCTAACGAAGGTTCGATCCATACGACGTTCATTATTTTTGTTATAGTACGTTCTAAATTTGGAATCGGACGTGAAAGATATTCTGATGTTTTTTTAGCAAGTTCGGGAAGTATTTCTTGAACGATCTCAAATTTAGCGTGGGTTTTGGAGCGTCTCTCAATCTTATTGAGATGACTCTTCAAGTTCCTGGCACATAGTCTGATCGCAGCGGTTACTTCATTCATGATTTCAGGGTAGCTTGCGATAGCTTCTTTTCCCTCTGATGTGAACGGTACTTTTGTAGAGGCCACATGCACAAGTATTATTGCCGGCCCATAAGGGATGCCTTTACCGCCCCTTTGTTCTAGCCCATAACGTCTCCAATCCATATCCGATATCGCTTTAGTTATGACGCAAGCACCTTGTTGGTATAGAAGTGGTACTCTGTTTGCGAACCTTAGAATGTTTACTTGGCCTTCCGAGGGGATGTCTCCTCCATACACTATGCCCGCTTCAACTATGAAGGGGTTCCCGTTAGCGGTTTTTGGTGCTCTTGTAACAGGCGTGGCATAATAATCTGGACGAAGTCCGTCCATTACGTGCATAAGGCCTTTTTTGATCAATGTATCTCCGATCGGCGACAGACAATCTGTCTGAGGAGCCATGATTTTAACTTTTCCTATTGCTCTAATGAGGTCTGCACAATTGTCCCTTGTGAGTTTTCCTGGAGCGGTATTTATTTTGATCTTTGAGATTTCAAGTATCTCGTCTGCGATGCGCTTAGTAACTCGAGAGAAATCTTGTCTAAGGAACGATTCGACGTTCTTCTGTTTGCTCAATTGAGCGTATTTCATCAAATCCCCAATCTCCATTCCTTCTGGGTGCGGTTTGATCTCTGTTGGTTTTATCGGAACTATTTCCGTAGCCTTCTCGAAGGTCCATTTTTTACCATCTGGGTCATGAAAAGTTATAGATGCGTGAGGGTTCACGATTGCAGTATTTTTAAGATATTCAAATATGGATTGTTTGCCGGTTATGTAACGACCTTTTATGGTGAATTCAACGCTTGTTCCGTGGTCACGGTCCCAGGTGAATGCTCGGTCGTTCGATTTTGTAGGTCTATTATTTTTTGTGTCTACAACGATGTCCATTTCCCATGCGACTTCGTCTTCCCCTGATACTTTGGATATGACATGTGCAGGTTTTCCGGTGGTGAGGTATCCGTACATCACAGTGGCGGAAATTCCGATCCCTTGTTGTCCTCTGGACTGTTTTAGTGCATGGAATCTTGATCCATATAATAGACGTCCATAAACATTGGGCATAGAATTATGTACGATTCCAGGGCCGTTGTCGTCAACGGTTATCCTGTAATCGTCGTCCTCCAAACGCTCTATCTTTACTGTAATTTCAGGCAGTAATTCTGCTTCCTCACAGGCATCGAGGGAATTGTCTACTGCTTCTTTGACGCCCATCAATAATGATTTGGGACGCGAATCGAATCCTAAAATCTGTTTATTCTTTTCAAAGAACTCGGCAACAGATATCTCCTGTTGTTTATCCGCCAGTTTGTAAGCTATCGATTTGCTTTTGTTCTCAGGTTTAGGGCTGGTTTCAATATCAGTAGTGCGCATCCAATATCCCGAACGTTCAGGCTGTTTTTACCTTTATCGGTCGGGATAATGGTTTTTTCACTCTTCTGATTCAAATTCTTTTCCACATTTAGGGCAGAACTCTGCGACGGCAGAAACATCTGAACCGCATATTGGACATTCAAAGGTCGTATCGGTGACCTCTATTGTTCCATCAGCATGTTCGACCTCTATTTCAACCCCGTCGAATTCGACGCCACACTTAGGGCACTTTCCTGCATCCTCTGGTATTTCAGCACCGCAGTCGGAGCATGTAAAGAAGTCTTTCTTCTTAGGCTTCATTTCATCTGGAACGTCAACATATTTTCCGCACTTGCGACAAGCGACTTCGCCTGGTAGGACGATGGCGTTACATTCTGTGCATCTTCCATATCCTTCTGGATATAACCGTCCCTGTTCGACCATTCTTTTGTGGGTCTTCTTGGCGCTGGATCTCATCGCGTATGTTAAGAACAAGATCATGAAGTAAAGCAGCATGTAGATGCCCAGATCATTTGCTGAACCCATCCATACGGCAGAAGTTTTATTGGATTCTGATGTGAAAGCTGTCAAGAAAAAGACTGTCTGGTCAGTCCTATTATTATTTGAATCGATCATGGAGAACTGTATAACATACAACTGGTCGTCCAACGGGATTATGTATTTCATCTCATTGCCCGATAAAGTTCCTGTTAGAACCGTTGGATCTTTAGGACCGTTGACGGTAGAAAATCCGACTTTGTTTATTATAAAAAGTTCCGCAATCGGCGTCTGACCAGTATCAAACGTAACAGTGATTTCGTATCCTGTGCTGGTTTCTATTACGTTGCAATTCGTAAAGCTGTCATTTGCTTTGAAGTCGGAGTGGTCATCAATGTGTGTAGGTGCGGCGTAAAGGCCTCCTACCAACAGTGCAACAATAGTGAACACGACTCCGTGTATCAACATGACTCTGATGTCTTTTACATTAAAGGCATGTGGAATGAGATACAATAAAGCCGGTACTATTAACACGGCCATACATGAGAATAATTGGTAATATCCTGTAATCAGAAGAGCAAAGGCTACTACGAATCCTAATAAAAGTCCAAGAATCTGCTTATTATCGAGTTCGATTTTCTTTTTTCGATCGCTCGTTTGATCGCCGGTTACGCCCAAAGTCATTGAGCCTGTAATGGATTCACTGATTAAAAAGTATCTAAGCCGCTCTATGTCAGTGCCAACCCTAATATAACCTTTGAACATCAAGGATTAATTAGGGAACGAG
>CAYYMA010000045.1:0-7402 GCA_964472805.1 uncultured Methanomassiliicoccales archaeon
GTATGCGGATCTGCAGTCCGCCACATAGCCGCTGTGTTATCCCGACAGCCAGATGACTTCATCGATTGAACATATTAAATCATTTCGTACCAAATGTATGATAACAATTATGATTGTGGTTGTGATATCGTATTTATGCACTGTAAAGATATTTCCATTATGGAGGCCGATTTCCCTCTGACTGAGGACGATATCCGTAAGGGACTGGTCGGACACAAGGCCTACGTAAGGGCACAATATTCAGTATTGTCAAGAAATGGTCAGTATGCTGTCGTTAGGCAGCACTTATCCGACGGAACGGGATTGTTCAGGACCGTTGAATCTATCGACATAATTTCTTTACCAGAAACTACGGTGTTCGTGGAAATGCCAGGGGCAGACGTTCTTAACATTCCTGATAGTGCACAGATTCAAAAAGAATATCCTGGGAAGACCATTGTCGTACAGGGAATGTTTTCTCACATAAGTTTCGTCACTGGTGTACAGTGGAAGACCCTTAGAGTGGTGGACAGTGTACCGCCTCATCCTTCTAAGACTGAGATATTAGTAAACAAGGCGTTAGAGTCAGGATATATTGACATACCTATCGTAACCGAATTTTTGATAATTGATATAAGAGATATGTTGTCTAAAGTTAAGACTGAGGCAGTGGTATTCCCCTGTAGAGTATCAGGTCTGAAAACGGATATCCCATATTATTTCTTAGATTGCAATCCAGAGATCAAACACGAAGTTACCCTTTTAGGGTGCAGTACTTCTAACAGAATATTCAAAGAACTTTATGGTCGAGATCCACCATCTATAAACACATGTCCGAAAGACTTCTGCCCTACGGACGGAGTAAAAACGATAGTAAGATGCTGTAGGATAAAACAAGGTCACATCATCGAAGGAGATATTGCAATGGTTTCTTGGGGTGCGACTGTCCCAGAAGTTGTTGAAGCAATTAAAGCTCTGTTCGCCTGATCAGAACTTTTCACGACCTTTTGAGAAGGCCTTATAACCTTCTTCAGTACGGCCGACTCTACAAAGCAGCTCGCCTAATAGATACCATGAATCAGCATCCGTAGGATCTCTTTCCAAGGTCCGGTTCAGATGCTTGATCGCTTCGTTGATGCGTCCGTCCTTGACAAGGTCACGGCTTGCTGAACGACCGGTAGTCTCTTCATCTAGGACTTGAGACATTTCTTTTGATGCACGATCCATAAACACATCCATCGAGTTCTCAGTGAGCCAAGGATACCTGGTCATAATCATCTCTCTGAACGGTGCCGCCCGTTCAGGCACTATTTCCCCAGTTCCCTTTTTAAAGATATTTCTTGGAACGTAAACTGCAAGGTTACCGTGATGCACTTCTATATGTTCTACAGGGGCGGACAATCTATCACCTCAGGTTTACCACACGGCCGCAGGTGTCTCTCTTTCTACTACCGAAGTCTGAAAGTTCGTCCAACTGTTTGGTGTTAAAGACTGGGCCATCTTTACACACTCTTAGTGCGTCCATCACACAGCATCCACAGACGCCTGCACCGCATTTCATATGTCTTTCAAGTGATAGTTGACATTCTACTTTTTTCTCTTTACACGCCTTGTGTAAAAAGAACAACATAACTTCCGGGCCGCAACCGATGACCAAATCGTATTTTTTAGCGGACATTTTTTCTTTTGCTAATTGTACAGCGTTACCGTGGAATCCCTGGGATCCATCGTCCGTCGATATCCAGACGTTCTTACTGTATTTTTTAGCAACTTCGTTCAGTATTATTTCGTCAGCAGATCTTGCTCCAATTATAGTATCGCATTTCTTCTCTCGAATAGCTGGCATCACTGCTGCTACTCCGACACCTCCAGCCACAATAAGGATATTATTATGACCTTCCAATGAGAATCCGTTGCCATAAGGTCCTCTGAGTCTAACGTAATCGCCAATTTCCATTTTGTGTATGGCGTTTGATGCTTCACCGATTCCTTTGACAGTTATCGATTTTGTCTTTCCGATCCTGGAGAGGGACATAGGCACCTCATCGATACCTGGAATCCAGACCATTACAAATTGTCCCGGTGTCGCAGGAACATCCCAATTGAATTCCATTGTATAGGTGTCGTTGCTCTCTTTCGTTTTACCGATCAACATAACTGTTTCACTCATGTGCTACACCCACCATTTCTTTTATTGATCTGTATCCATTATCTATCATGAACATTCTAAGTCCGTCGTTGATTTCGCTAAAAACCATTGGACCTCGAGTTCCTACTGCACTGCCTATCTGAAAAGCACTAGCTCCGGCCATTATGTATTCTGCTGCGTCCTTCCAGTTAGTTATTCCACCAACGCCTATAACGGGTATATCCAAAGCGTTACGTAGGTCGTATACCGATCTAACCCCTACAGGTTTTATGGCTGGTCCAGAAAGTCCTCCAAATTTATTACTGAGAACCGGTCTTCGCAGTTCTGGCGATATTACCATAGCTTTCAAGGTATTGATTGCGACGACCGCGTCTGCTCCCCCTTCTTCTGCGGCTTTTCCAAGATTTACTATGGACGATGTGTTAGGCGTGAGCTTCGCCCACACAGGAATATTTACTGAAGATTTGACAGCGGATACGATGGTCCTGACCTTATGAGGATCAGAGCCGATTTCAGCACCGTATCCTTCCGCGTGAGGACATGATAGATTTAGTTCTATTGCGACCGTGCCATGATCTTCCATTTTGAATGCTAGTTCCGCGAACTCTTTGGCGTTACCGCCGAATATCGAGCCGATAACCGGTCCTTCACGTGAGGCTATCTCAATTTCTTCCCTGAAAAGTTCGATCCCGGGGTTGGGGAGGCCCATAGCATTAACATATCCCCCTTCAACTTCAGTGAAAGTAGGGTTATTGTGTCCCGGCCTCGGTTCGAGGCCTATTGATTTCGTAACGGCCGCACCAGCTCCCGATCTGAACATGCGTACCATTGAGTCCCCGGTCTCATCCATAATGCCTGATGCGACCATTCCTGGGCGTTCGAATCTAAGCTTCCCGACAGTAACTTCCAGTTTTCCCATCGCCACCGTATGTAACTACCATAATAAAAACCCGTTCAGATGCGTAAGCGTAAAGAACGAGAAAAACATGGGTGTGTTATGGATATGTCGTCTCTTCGTAAAGATTTCCCGACGATGAGGAACAATGATGCAGTTTACTTGGACAGTGCATGCCAAGCCCTTCGTCCAGATCAGGTCATCAAAGAGATCGTGAGATATTATGAGGAAACACCTTCTTGCGGTGGACGCAGTGTTCATACGATGGGCAACCGTGTAACGACGATAGTAGACGAGACACGCGAAAAGTTAGCAGAATTTTTTAATACCGATGATCCAGATTGTTATTCATTCTGTAAGAATGCTACCGAAGCATTGAACACGGTCGCTTTTGGTCTATCACTTAAGAAGGATGACGTTGTATTAACCACCGATTCAGAACATAATTCTAATCACGTTCCATGGTTGGTACTTTCAAAAGAAAAAGGCGTACGAAGACGCTATACAAAGACGACCGATGAAGGTGAATTCGATATAGAAGCGTTCAAAGAGCATATGAACAGTGACGTTAAGGTCGTTTCAGTTCAGCATGCTAGTAACGTTACTGGATGTTCTATGCCTGTTAAAGAAATTACGGAAATAGCTCATGACTTTGGTTCCATTGTTGTAATCGATGGAGCACAGGCAGCACCTCACATGAAAGTTGATCTTAAAAAGATCGATCCAGATTTTTATTGTATATCGGTACATAAAATGCTCGGACCATCAGGAATGGGAATACTTTACGGAAGATCAGATCGTCTTAACGAACTGAGGCCGTTGATACACGGAGGAGGCATGGTCGGATTAGTTACTTACGATTATGCAAATCTTGCCCCTCATCCAGAAAAGTTTGAAGCAGGCCTTCAGGATTATGCTGGTATAGCAGGAACAAAAGCAGCTGTTGAATACTTGACAAAAGTGGGTATGGGCAACATTGAAGAACACGATAAAAAGCTGATGAGGCAGATGGTCGTTGGCACAGAGGACATCAACGGGTTAAAAATAGTCGGCCCCTCAAATCCAGACAGACGAGGAAGCGTATTTTCGTTTAATATAGATGGTATGTCACCTCACGATATTGCTGTGATATTGGATAAAATGGACAATATAATGGTCCGTTCAGGGGTACATTGTGCTCATTCGTTCTTTGAAGGAACAAAAATTGAAGGAAGTGCAAGAGCTTCAGTCTATCTTTACAATAACAAGAAAGATATCGACCGTTTCTGTAATACGCTTAGATTGGTGTCAGAATTAAGAAAATGATTTTACTATCAGTCCGTCTTCTGATTTCTCAAGCGTGATCATTTCATTATATGATAATGAAAAATATGAATTATGCGAAATTAGTGAACGGTATTCTCCATTAGAATTACTTAGAGTAACATTATGTCCATCGATATTCAAAGAACAGTCCTTACTTGGAAAGATGTCCCATCCCCTCAATATCATGATGTCCGCTTCGGAACCGTAGAATGAATCTATCATGGCGGCTATGGAGTCCGTACTTTCGGTCATCAATACGTCGGTGTTAGTCGAATACATTCCTGAAAGCGGGACACATACTGATCCAAGCAAAATTACGCCACACACACATAGGACGACACGGGACATTGTAAATTCAAGCAACTATGCTCACCTCCACAGCACTTCCACTTCCGTCACGAACACAATTGAACATGAGCACGTTCACGCCGGATACGGAGATTTCCGTTGAAATCTTAACAAGGGGACGGTCCATTACGATTCTTCCTGTTTCTTTCTCTCCGCATATCGTCCGTATCGTATACGCGTCCGAACCGTCACCTCCGATGATCAACCGGTTATTGTGATCGATAGAAACGTTTGTTGTAAATGTGCTTCCGATCCCGGCATAATATGCTTTTGCTGCGGTTTCTGAAACGATGTTGGCCTGGACCGCGAGGTCCGAGGCTTCTACATCTTCTCTAAGATCATCCGTTACGCCCATAAGCAAGGGTACGGTGATCGCAAGGATTAGGAAGGTGATCGCAAGCCTTACCGGCATCCCGATCATGCCCTTCCTGTTCATCCTCATCCTATCACCGTTACTCTGGCAGTGTTGTTCTCGCCGTATCCTGATGCTGAGACGTTGACAGTGATAAAACCGACAGCGCTGTTCTTCATGGATATGTTAAGTCCCGTAAGGTTCGCATAACCTTTGGAATCCGTCGTATCATGAGGAGTTTTTCCGTTCCTATCAGTTACGCCTAATCCAGTAAGTACTACAGTCGCTCCTTCGATCGGGTTTCCGTCTTGATCTGTTACTGTTATAGCGATATGACCGTTGAACGTACTTCCATTAACGAGTACTATTTCTCCAGAAGTCACCTCAACATCATCGATGACCTTTGGACCTTCGATGTTACCCATCCATCCTAAGATTATCGCTGTGCCCATAGTAGCAATCAACATGACGATTATGAGTTGAAGCGGGAGCCCTTCTATGCCACCGCGGCGGTTGTTCGAAAGCCTGTTCCTTTTGATGAGACTCTTTATTTTTCTCATGAACTATCATTTGATGTATGTCCGTATAAAAACCGAAAGCTACAGTTAACCTTCGTAGACCAATTTACAACATAACGTGAGAAATTGCTTTGTGGATCGGGCCCTCTGGTCTCAATTCACTACTGTATATTGTTATTTTATCACAGACGAAATTAAAGAATTTAGTATCACTATACTTTTCTATTACAGGTTCTGCTGTCGAAGAACCTAATCCGTCTCGAGCTCTCCCTACGGTAATATGAGGTACAAATTTTTTATTATCATATTCTACGTTATGGACTTTTAAACGATCTGCTAGTCTTTCAGCTAAAGCCTCTATAATACCTTTCGATTCTGTGCCTAACCACACGATCCTAGGGCCGTTCTTTCCAGGAAAAGATCCCATATTCTTAAGGGTGATATCGAATGGGCCCAAGTCTTTCGTAGCTTCATTTAAAGAGTCCAGGATATCGGACGTTCTTTCTTCTTCGATCTCTCCGATAAAACTTAGTGTAATGTGAAGCCCATTGGGCCCGTACACTTTCATTCCGCCAATAGAAGATAGTTCTTCTATCGGTCTGATCAACGACACATCGTTCGGTATTTTTAACGCGATAAATGTGCGCATGTGTTCACTTCACGTTGATGATACGATATTCGGAAGAACCAAATCCCATTTTCTTTGCATGTTCAAATGTGCTCTGCCATCTGGTTTTCGGGTGTATGCATGCGAACATATCATCAGGAACGTCGTCTCCACATTTATCATGCAATATACTGCCTTTTAATGGAGATTGTCTCATCGCAAGATCTACGCATGCTTTATCCAGCGCCACAGGATCAAATGACGCTAATATACCCACGTTCGGTATGACTGGCGTATCGTTCTCCGAATGGCAGTCACAGTAAGGTGAGATATCTGCCATTACTGTGATGTGGAAGTTCGGTTTGTCCTTTACCGAAGCCATTGCGTATTCGACGATCTTTGCGTTGAGAATATTCACGTCCTCGTCGTTCTCCACCGAGATAGCATCGTAGATACATGCACCGATACATCGTCCGCATCCTACGCACGTTCCATGATCTATTGTAGCTTTCTTTTTCATTAGAGTGATGGCGGAGTGTGCACAGTGTTTGATACAAGTGCCGCAACCTATACACGTTACATGATCGACCGAAGGTTTACCTGCCGAATGCATCTCCATCTTTCCCCTGCGGGATGCACAGCCCATTGCTAGATTCTTTAACGTACCTCCAAAGCCGGTCAGCTCATGACATTTGAAATGAGTAAGGCTGATGATAATATCTGCATCGTATATCCCACGGCCAATCTTTGCTTCTTTTACATATTGGCCGTTGATAGGTATTTCCACATCGTCCGTTCCTTTTAGCCCATCTGCAATGATTATCGGGCATCCTGCAGACATACGGTTAAATCCATTGTAATTAGCGGTATCCAAGTGTTCCGGTGCACTCTTTCTGTGTCCAACGTATAATGTATTACAGTCAGTAAGGAACGGAATGCCACCCATTAGTTTTGTTTCTTCCGCGATGATCCTTGAGATGCCCGGTCTTAAGTGAGCAAGGTTACCAAGTTCACCAAAATGTATTTTAAGAGCAACGAATTTTTTATTATAATCAATATTTCCTATTCCTGCTTCTTTTACGAGTTTTAGTAATTTATCAGGAATAGTGTTTCCGATGTCTGTTCGCATGTCTGTGAAGAAAACTTCAGATTCCATGGTCTCAAATGCCCTTTCCCGTATATATCTAATTTTTATGGCTCTCCTGGAAATCGTGTGGATTTGAGATCTGTGAGGAATTTGTTTAAACTT
>CAYYMA010000046.1:0-7393 GCA_964472805.1 uncultured Methanomassiliicoccales archaeon
ATACGTACTGAAGTATTCCGCCGTTGGCCAGATATTCAATTTCTGCTGGTACGTCTACTCTGCATATTACGTTGAAATCAAGCTTACGTCCGTCACGGTATGCTGTAACGGTAACGATACATTTCGGCTCTAGGTCCTCAAGATCAATATCAAAAGTTTCTGTTCCGTTAAGGCTGAGCGACTGTGCGTTCTGCCCATCAAGATATTGTAACGGTACGATGCCCATTCCAATCAGGTTTGAACGATGAATACGTTCGTATGATTCTGCGATGACAGCTTTTATACCAAGTAGTAAAGGACCTTTAGCAGCCCAATCCCTTGAACTCCCTGTACCGTATTCTTTACCTGCAAGAACGATCAAGTTAGTTCGATCATTTTCATATTTTTCGGAGGTCTCGAATATTGTTCCAATACTACCATTAGGAAGATATTTGGAGCAGCTTCCTTCGGATTCTGGTACTAATTGATTCTTTAGACGTATGTTGGCAAAGGTTCCGCGAACCATGATCTCATGATTTGCTCTACGAGATCCGTACGAATTAAAATCTTTAATTTCCACGCCGTGTTTTTTAAGATATTTTCCTGCATCACTATCAGCTGAGAATGAACCTGCAGGAGAAATGTGATCGGTAGTAACAGAATCTCCAAGCATAACAAGACATTTCGCACTTTCAACGTTCTTTATAGCTGGTTCTTCAAATATATCTTCAAAGAACGGAGGTCTGCGTATATACGTGGAATTTTCGTCCCAATCGAACAATGGAGTATTCTTGTACGGTACATCATCCCACCTTTTTGAACCTTTGAAAATGTTCTTGTATTCTTTTACGAAGGTTTCAGAATTAACGAATTCATTCTCAATAGCTTCGATCTCCGAATCCTCTGGCCAGATGTCACATAGGAATACATCTTTACCGTTAACGTTTGCTAATGGTTCGGTTTTAAAATCAATATCGATACGTCCAGCTATGGCGTATGCTATAACTAGAGGAGGTGAAGCAATATAGTTCGTTTTCACGAGTGAATGGATACGACCTTCGAAGTTACGGTTGTTCGATGCGACTGCAGACACAGCGAGGTCGTTGGCTTTGATCTGCCTTGTAACGTCATCAGAAAGAGGTCCGCTGTTTCCTATGCAAGTCATACATCCGTAACCGCATACGTTGAATCCAAGGTCTTCCATATGTGTTAGTAACCCAGAATTCTTAAGATATTCTGTAACGACTTTTGATCCGGGAGCTAACGAAGTCTTAACAAAATCTTTTTTCTTAAGACCTAGTTTACAAGCGTTCTTAGCAATGATTCCTGCTGCGATCATTACGGAAGGGTTAGCAGTGTTTGTACAGGAAGTAATTGAAGCTATTACCACCGAGCCGTCCCCGATCATTCCAGATGTCGGTTCTCTTTTCTTTTTAACTCCTATTTCATTCAGAGTATCTGCGAACGCCTTTTTCATTTTAGAGAGTGGAATACGGTCCTGTGGTCTCTTGTGTCCAGCAAGTGAGGGTTCGACGGTGCTTAGGTCTAATTCTATCATATCCGTATACTCGGCCTCGCCGTCGTACCATAATGTTTGTTCCTTGGCATATTTTTCTACAGTATCGATATGTTTCAGTTCTCGTCCAGTAAGTTTGAGATATTTTATCGTTTTATCGTCTATAGGACAGAAACCCATAGTGGCACCGTATTCTGGTGACATGTTGGCTAGTGTAGCACGGTCAGCAAGTTCTAAGTTCGAGTAACCAGGGCCGCAGAACTCTACGATCTTTCCAACTACGCCTTTTTCTCTGAGCATTTGAACACAAGTCAGTACAAGATCTGTGGCGTTAACGCCTAATTCAAGTTTTCCCGTAAGTCTGAATCCTATTACGTCTGGAAGTTTCATGTAGCTGGGTTGACCCACCATCACCGCTTCTGCTTCTATTCCTCCGACACCCCAGCCGACGACACCAAGGCCGTTTATCTGTGATGTGTGTGAATCAGTTCCAAAACAAGAATCTGGATATGCAGTCATTTCGCCGTTTACGTTATTTACGTAAATAACAGGTGAAAGATATTCGAGGTTCACTTGATGACATATCCCGTTTCCTGGAGGTACGACACGGAAGTTCTTGAAAGAATTCTGGGCCCATTTGAACAAAGCATAACGTTCTTTGTTACGTTCAAATTCTAATTCTTCGTTAAGGTCCTGGGCGTCTGGTCTTCCAGCGTAATCCGTCTGTATTGAATGGTCTATTACTAAGTCTACAGGAATAAGGGGATTTATTATCGAAGGATCTAATCCAAGGTCTTCGACAGAGGCTCTCATGGCAGCTAGATCGGCAACTGCGGCACCTCCGGTCAAGTCCTGTAATAACACTCTGGCAGGTATCCACGGTATATCCTCGTCCGAGTTCTCTGTAGGATTCCAAGATGCTGCTGTGATAACGTCCTTATCGGTGATGAGCTTGTTATTCCTCTGTCTGATCATCGATTCTACTATCACTTTAATGGAATATGGCATCTTAGAGAGGTCTTTGATTATACCCTTCTTTTCAAGTTCCCTTAGACTGTAAATGTTGACCTCGCCCTCTTCTGTGACAATCGTCCTGATACACTTTCCGATCTCTGTCATTCAATTTTCCTCGTTCTTACTAGACCCGCGTAATATAATAAACTGGCGAGTTACAAATGTGGATAGCTCGGTAATTTTCATTGACAATCGTCAAGACGTTTACTTTGTCTTATTATTGTGTAATATATTAAAAAAAAGAAATTGTTGACCCGACAAAAATGCCGGGTAATGATGTTTATTCCTCGTCCCATTCGTCAAAAAGTTGAATGATGCCCTTCTTGGCGATGGACCAGCTGGGTACTCCAGCGGTAAGAACTGCTACGTGTATGGCCTCAAGGATCTCCTTCTTGGACGCTCCATAATTTTTAGCGACCTTTGCTTGAGGATATACGCAGTCTTCACAAGACCTTACACAGACACAAGCCAAAGCGATAAGCCTCTTGGTCTTCATGTCTATTGCTCCAGCTTCTAAGATGACCTGGTCCATTTCGTGAATCAGATCGACGAAATTAGGGGCGAGGTCCCGGATGGCCTTAAGAGTATTTGGTGCAAAATCTCCCATGTTGTCTTTCATCTGGCAGAATTTAACCGGATCTTTGTTGGTACATGCTTCTTTGTCTTTTGACATACTACGTTATCATCTTAAGGATTTATGATACCATCGCAATTACGTCATATTAGTAATCCTTTAAGCCAGACATTAAAATATTCTCAAATCTTTATTTATTCTTTATTCATTTCATATTCTATTATATCACGTATGATATCGAAGCTTTTCTTACTGTTTGAGGCTATCATAGGTCCCTTTGAATCATATGATTCGGGGCCGAACACTGAACTACAGAATCCTCCTGCTTCTCTGACGATCAAGGCTCCAGCAGCCAAGTCCCAAGGTTGTAGGCTTGCTTCATAATAAATGTCAATCTTGCCTTCTGCTAACAACGATAGTTCGTAAGCTGCCGTACCGAAACGGCGGATGTCTTCACACAGAGGAAAAACACGCTCAGATATACGAAAACACATGGGGGCCTTTGTTTTATCGTAAGCGTTCCAAGAAGTACAGAACATCGAATTCGCTAAAGGTCTCTCCGAGACATTTATTTGTTTACCGTTAACGAATGATCCTTTACCTTTCTCTGCGTAGAACATTTCCTTGGTATATGGCTGATAAACGATCCCAACGAGGGTCTCGCCGTCTTTTCTTAAAGCTATGGAAACTGTACTGACTTTTAGATCTCTAGCGTAGTTTGCTGTACCGTCTATCGGGTCGACAATCCATTCGTAATTTCCGTCACCGCTTCTTCCGTCTTCTTCACCTATAAACGAGGAACCAGGAAGGAGATCAGTAAGTCTTTTTCTTAGAAATCTTTCTACTTCGTAGTCAGCGCTGGTAGCAAAGTTCTCTCTTGTTCCCTTTGACGTGATCTTTAGACCTTCGCGATCTAGCATGATATTTCCTGCTTCCTTAGCGGCCTGTTTAATTTTTTCAATCACGATATCTCGACCATGTTATCTGTATCGATAATCAATATAATAGCGGTTTCTGGATATTTCTGAAATCTAACGTTCAAACGTCGATTTTTTTATACCATCGTTAGTCCTTTTTGTTCACTGTGTTTTTAATTGAAGAGGTCGTTATGGTAACGATGAAAGATGAAGAATGGATAGAACTGGTCCAAAGATTAAATTTAGTTCAACATAAGTTGTTCAAAGAGGGAGTGCCCGCTCTTATTATTCTCGAAGGGTGTAGCGGACGAGTTATAGGAAGGGTCGCAAGTGATCTTTTAAACAAACTGGAGCCTCGAGGGGTAAAATACACACACTTCGATCCAGAAAGTCTGTCGAGTCCAAAAGAGCTTCTTCGTTTCCTGGAAGCTACTCCGGCCAAAGGACAGTTGGCCATATATGATCGTGGTTGGTATTCTTATATCGCAGAGAATTTAAAAAAAGCTTCCGATAAGATACTAGACTATCAGATAAACGAAGTAAATAACTTTGAAAAATATTTGATTAACAACGGTGTGATAGTAATAAAGCTATTTCTCTGTGCTGAGGCAGAAACAGTTGAAAAATTATCAGAAAAATTTGGTCAACGTCACAAGAAGAAATCCTTCCTAAATGATGATCATGTAGACACTGAGACCTACTGCGGATTAAAGATGAAAAGTGTGATTGATAGGACCAACACAACATATTGTAAGTGGATCATAATAGATGTTGAAGATCCTGAGAAAACAGCCTTCGATAGTATAAACGCAATAACTAACGCACTTCACAAAGGATCTTCATATATTCCGTTCTCCGAGAAAGATTATGTCACGCCTTTATGTGAAAATCCGCGTACGTCCATCGATCTTACGCTTAGAGCTAAAGATTATGATGTTAAGTTAAAAGAATATTCCAAAAAACTTGCAGAGCTTCAATCTATATTGGCTATTAGTAATCGGTCACTGGTCATTGTTTTTGAGGGACGTGATGCAGCAGGTAAAGGAGGTAGCATCAAGCGTCTTGCATATGCTTTCAATCCCAGAGGATATGTAGCTAAGCCTATTGGTGTTCCCACTCATAATGATAACAATCACACTTATCTTTGGAGGTTCTGTGCTGACATGCCCCGGGACGGCCATATAACGATATTTGATCGTAGTTGGTACGGACGCATGTTGGTGGAACCCATAGAAGGATTCTGTACTCACGAAGAATATCTGCGTTCTGGCAAAGAGATAAACGGCTTTGAAAACACAATGATAGATGCAGGTGCAATAATAGTTAAATTCTGGATGGAAATCAGTAAAGAAGAACAATTAAAAAGATTTAATTCACGACTTGAAAATCCTTTGAAAAGGTGGAAGATTACCGAAGACGATTGGCGGAACCGCGAGAAATGGAGGATTTACGATAAATACGTAGATAAGATGATTGAAAGCACCAATACGTCGAACGCACCATGGTATGTAATCGAATCCGAACATAAGAAATTCGGACGCCTCAAAGTGATGAAAACGATTATCGATGTCTTGGAGAAAAATCTTAATAAAAAATAATTACGTCAAACGACGATTTAAGAGTTCGACATTATTATATAACATCCGCCCCGTCCTACCAATATGACGGACGAGTTCAGCGAGAAGATCGCAGGCGATATAGCTATGTCGTCGGAACCAGGTAAGACTATCCGCAAGTGGAGGGAAGAATTTGATCTTTCACAACAACAACTTGCAGATAAGATGGGCATTTCCAACTCGGTCATCAGCGATTACGAGTCCGGAAGGCGTAAGTCTCCCGGTGTTGCAGTTATCAAGAAAATGGTTGAATCCCTCATCGCGTTGGACGCTAAGAACGGTTATGCTGTGGCATCGAAATATGCACCAGGGGCAAGGGACGAATGTATCCTGGCCATGGAAGAGTTCGATGTAGGGGTGGACTCGGATAAATTCATCGAGATAATTTCCGGCAAGAATATAAATCCTGATAAATTACCTGCCAAGAAGATCTACGGTTACACGATAGTCGATTCTATTAAAGCTATCGTAAATCTAAGTTCTGAAGATTATCTTAAGATCTATGGATGGAACATCGAACGTGCTCTAATTTTCACGGACGTCCATTATGGTAGGTCTCC
Source organism: uncultured Methanomassiliicoccales archaeon (assembly GCA_964472805.1). Lineage (GTDB taxonomy): Archaea > Thermoplasmatota > Thermoplasmata > Methanomassiliicoccales > Methanomethylophilaceae > VadinCA11. The sequence goes on from CAYYMA010000046.1 coordinate 6,177, forward strand.
CATGGTGGCAATAAGGGCACATCCGTTAACGCCAGGAATGGTAGTTTACCAGAACCCGGACAACACAGACATTTTGGCGATAAAGTTAGCAAAGCTCGAAAAAATACCTCTGGTGACAACCAAATTGACAATAGAACAGTTAGTACAACGTTTAAACAAACTAAAGGAAGGTAATTGAATGGATGTAGGAATAGTAAGTTATGGAGCATACGTGCCGCGTTATAGGATTAAACCCGAAGAAATCGGGCGTGTCTGGGGTGCGGACGGTGTAGGAATGGGAAGAGGATTGAAGATCGAACAGAAGTCTGTGCCATCGCCTGACGAAGACGTTATAACAATATCTGCCGAAGCAGCAAGGTACATGATGGACAGAGTTCCAGACGTGGACCCGCAGACCATAGGCGCCGTTTACGTAGGATCTGAATCACATCCTTACGCGGTCAAACCCTCATCAGGAACAGTCGCAGAGGTCATACAGGCTACGCCATCGTTGACTGCAGCTGATCTTGAGTTCGCATGTAAAGCTGGTACAGCCGCCATACAGATTTGTATGGGCCTCGTTGGATCTGGAATGATACAATACGGTGTAGCCGTCGGAGCGGACACATCACAGGGAGCACCTGGTGACGCTTTAGAATATTCAGCCTCCGCAGGTGGAGCAGCCTTTTTGATAGGTTCTGAGAAGATCATTGCTAAGATTAACAAGACTATGAGTTTCACAACCGACACACCAGATTTCTGGAGAAGAGAAGGTCAACCTTATCCCAGTCATGGGGGCAGGTTCACAGGTGATCCAGCATACTTTAAACACATAACTTCCGCTGCAGAGATGTTGTTGGATGATCAAGGAACGAAACCGGAAGATTATGATCATGCGGTGTTCCATCAACCTAATGGAAAATTCCCTGAAAGAGTAGCAAAAATGCTTAAATTCACTCCAGAACAGATTGTGAACGGTCTACTGACCCCGGCCATCGGTAACACATACAGTGGTGCGGTCCCTTTGGGACTCGCCAACGTTCTGGACAAATCAAAGCCAGGTGACAGAATATTCGTCGTATCGTATGGATCTGGAGCAGGAAGTGATGCTTTCGACATCACCGTTACCGACGAAATGAAGAATTATAAGAAAGAGAACGCCCCGACCTTGGAAAAGGTATTAGAAAACCCGGTCTACCTTGACTACGCATTATATGCGAAGTTCAAAGGAACGATCA
>CAYYMA010000047.1:0-7364 GCA_964472805.1 uncultured Methanomassiliicoccales archaeon
ACCTCAGGAAATGAAAGAATATATTTCACTGATAGAGGACGAACTTAATGTTCCAGTAGACATAGTAAGTATTGGACCAGGACGCGAGGACACTATAATCCGCCGCGATCCCTGGACAATTAAAGTTTAAAAAAACTTCCGATTTATAACGGGAAGTAATACGAAGCGATAGTGATAACAAGTACTGCCACGAAGACAGATGTCGCTATGATCTTGTTATTGCGATTTCTTTTTTTCTCTTTTAAATCTACTGTTGCCATTTGTTCACCTTTTCCCCTTTGGGGGAGATACGTTATGATATAACTCCGCTTATTTTAAGACTTATGTTAATTTTTGTGTATGGATGCTTTCTTGAACATGCTCTCTTCAGCATCTAACGGTAACGTAGCGTCATAACCGATCTTCCATGTGGTCTTACCAGCACTAGGGTCTAATGATGATCCTGCGGCACCCGGTATCTTGATTATGCCGTCGCCTTGAATCCTTGTCGCTACCGCCCATTCCACCTCGCGATCGTCCGTAATATCAATATCGTCATCTACGACTATCACTTGTTTCATAGATGGATGTCCTGTGAACGCAGCCATAATAGCATTTACGCCGTCCCCTTCCTTGTTCTTGGCGATAGAAATCACTCCGTTGAACCAACAGCAGCCCCCTTCCGTAAGGCGTACTGCTTTGACTCTAGGTACCGCCTGCCGGACGGTCTTGAGTATCATCGGTTCCCTTGGAAGTCCCATAAGAAGGAAATGTTCCCACCCTCCGGGTAAAAGTAAATGAAATATCGGATCCTCGCATGTCCAGACTTTATCGATCTTTATGACAGGTTCCTGCCTGACCACATCATAAGTTCCCGTTATATCAACAAAAGGGCCTTCAGCCATCTTTTCAAAAGTTATCCTACCTTCGAAAACATAATCTGTATCCGCGGGAACTAAAATACCGTTGTCACACCTGCCCATCTCTAACGGAGATTTACCTGCAGCAATACGTAACGAAGATGCTATCTCCATCTCATCCTGTCCATAGTCTGTAGACGTAGCCGCAGCAAGCAATACTTCGACGGGTACTCCAACACATATAGCGATCTTTAATTCTTGGCCCTTTTTCTTTGCCTCATTATACATCGTATATAGATGTCTAGGCACTAGCCTTACAGCAATAGTATCAGAATCAACGATCAACATTCTGTGGAACGATACGTTCCTTATTCCGTTCCATTCGGCCACTATTACACCTGACGATATGTATCGACCTCCATCATTCGGATAGTATTTGGGGATCGGCATCTTCATAAGATCCACATCAGGATTTTTTGATTTGAAAGCTGGATTATTTACTTCCTTACAACATTCAGGGCAACTGACCGCGGAAGTCATTACTTTAACGATATCCGATAAAGGTATGCCTAAAGCACCAGCCATCTTTTCCCTGGTGGAAAAAAGGTTCCCTGCCGCTTTGCATCCATTTAGATTGGTAAAAAAGAACGTCTTATTCTGATCTCCAATAAGAATTTCAGTGGTCTCGATTGAATCAGGGTCGACACTCTTCGATATCGTGTCGAACTTTTTTACGAGAGAATCCTTGACTGTCATGCTTTGCAGATTGTCTCGATGGTATTTATTTAAACTGAATGTGTAGCGGTCAACGATTTATATAAGCATTAGAATTCTAAAGTCAATGACATTAGACGGCCTTAAAGATGAGATCAGAAAATTCGCGCTACAGAATGCGATTTTTTTTAAAGGGACAGCAAACCCTAAGGCCATAATAGGCAGGATCCTAGGGGAATTTCCTGAATACCGATCCAAGTCCAAAGAGATTGGAGAACTCATAAACTCTATTGTGTCAGAGATCAACACGATGAGCCTTGACGATCAGACCATAGAACTGGAAAAGATTGATCCGACCCTTCTCATAAAAGAAAAAAAGGAACGTGTTTATGAACTCCCCGAGCTGGATAATGTTGAAAACGGAATTGTTATGCGTATTGCTCCAGGACCGTCGGGGCCACTGCACATAGGTCATACCCGTGTCGCGATTTTAAATGACGAATACATTAAAAGATACGGCGGAAAACTTATACTTAGGATCGAAGACACCAATCCTGAAAAGATAGACCTTGAAGCGTACAAGATGATACCCGAGGACCTTGATTGGCTTGGTGTAAAGATCGATGAAACGTACGTACAATCAGATAGGTTCGAGATCTATTATGATCACGTAAAAAAGCTCATTAAAATGGGGCACATATACGTATGCACATGTGACGGAGACAACTGGCGTAGCCTCAAAGAAAAAGGTGAAGCCTGCCCGTGCAGAGAACTTTCACCAGATATACAGATGGAAAGATTCGAAATGATCTTAAATGGTGGCTACAAAGCAGGAGAAGCAGTAGCTGTTGTCAAGACCGATCTTAATCATCCTAATCCCGCGGTCAGAGATTTTGTTGCCCTTAGGATCGTAGAACATCCTCACCCTATCACTGGCGATAAATATCGTGCGTATCCGATGATGAACCTCTCGGTGGCGATAGACGACCATCTAATGGGGATGACCCACGTCATAAGAGGAAAGGATCACCTTAACAATACTAACAGACAAGAATACATTTTTGATTATTTCGGATGGACGAAACCTGCATATTATCACTATGGCCTTGTGAATATCCCTGACACGGTACTCAAGACTTCTATTATCAGACAAAGCATCCAAGACGGCGAGTATTCGGGATGGGATGATGTCCGTACCGGCACTGTCCGAGCATTAGAACGTAGAGGCATTAGACCTGAGGCATTAAGGCGCTATTGGGTCGAGGCAGGAATGAAATCTGTAGACATCCAATTCGCGTGGGATAATCTTTATGGAATGAATAGAGACATCATAGACGACAAATCTAACAGATATTTCTTTGTTCAGGACCCAGTACGATATGACATATCTGGCCAAGAGGTTATTTGCGGATGTGCCCCCATACACCCAGACCATCCAGAACGCGGGAACCGCAAGTACACTATAGATGGAAGCAACACCATCTTTATATCAGCCAAAGACTCCAAAGAATTCTGCGATATAGGAGAAGTCAGACTCAAAGATTTGTGTAACATAAAATACGGCACACCAGCAATATACGACGGTAACGACATTTCTATTCTCAAAAGAGGAGTGCATACGGTCCACTGGGTCTGCAGGGACAGCATAAAGACAACGGTCCTAATGCCTGACGGAACTTTGATCGAAGGCTTAACAGAAAAAGCTGTGCTCCAAGAGAAAGGAGATACCGTTCAGTTTGAAAGGTTCGGATTTGTCAGGATTGATAGTAGATCCATTGACGATATCAAAGCCATCTACACGCATCGTTGATCAGAATATCGTCAGGAACAGGTTTGCGATTGAACCTATAGCTATAGCAGTACCGACGGATAACGCCGATACGACAATCGTTTCCTTCCACCCTATTTCACGCCACATTACTGCTACGGTGGCGAGACAGGGCATGTATATTGCCATTACAAGCCCGAATATAAAGAATTGATCTGGAGTCATGAACAATGTCAAATCGGATATTCCTACACTGAGCGCTATTACTATCAGCATAGCAAGAGCCATCTCTTTCCTAAGTACACCTGCTATGAACGCTATTATAAGCGACGCAGGTAGCCCCAGCATGACTACAGTCAAGAACGAAAGAGGATCGATTATGAATCCAAGAAGATTATATTTCAATGCTATTTCCAATAATATGCTTCCTACGACGATCAGTGGGAATGCAATGAAAAAGAAATCTTTTATTCTGTCCCATGTTTTGAACAATATATTCTTTATAGTAGGTAATTCAAGATCGGGAATCTCCATCGCAAGATTGGATGGTTCTTTTTTAAGAAAACGATTCAACGTTAATCCTAACACGAACATAAGTGCCAGAACAACAACCAAAATAGCAAAAGAGTAAAGAATACCAGAATATTGTCCAACAATACCGAATATTATAGCCAATTGCGCAGAACATGGCACGCATATGACGATTAAAGCTGTTATAATTATTTTCTCACGACGAGATTGAATAGAACGGGTGGCCATTATTGCTGGAACATTACATCCCAGACCGACCATCATCGGGATAAACGCTCCCCCATGAAGTCCGAAACGATGCATCGTCCTATCGAGAAGCACAACGGCTCTAGGGAGATATCCCGAATCTTCTAAAACACCCAATATTATGTAGAATACTAGAATATATGGAATGACCAAAGTAAAAAGGGCAAGAATACTTCCATTGATTCCTTTCATAATCGTTTCGCCTAACTCTCCACCATGGTTCAAACCGAAATCAATCAACGTATTTCCTACGAGGAATTCATAGGCGCCATCAACTATCTGATCAAGGAACGACCCCACATAGATAATAGCTAAAAAAATACCAAACATAACACCAATGAGGATAGGCATTCCAGTAGAGGGAGTGATCAATATTTCGGATAACTTATCCTTGCGGGTCATGGCACTATTGTCTTTGAATTGTATTTTTCTTACCGTAGCGTCAGAAAAAGAATACCTATCTCTAGCTATCGCAACGTCGGATGATTCGTCATTAGTAATTTCATAAATGTTTCGAAGTTCTAATGTGATTGCGACTGCATGTGCGTCAACATCGTCTGCGAAAGACTTTGTACCCTCCAGCAATTTAACTGCCGTCCCACGAGAATTGAATCTTGTGGTTCCTAATAAAGGCGTTAATTCAGATATTGCTGCTTCCAAATGATCATTATACCTTACTTTGAACGAAGATACTTTTCCAAGTCCATCACAAACTGCGTCCGCAAGAGCGTCAACCCCTTCAGATGTCCTAGCTGAAACAGGAATGACGGAAACGCCTAGTATATTTTCAAGTGCTTTAAAATCTGTATTGAATTTCTTATATGCTTCGTCAACTTTGTTTATAGCCAGTATTATTGGAAGTCCTAGTTCAATAACCTCCATACATAACACGAGACTGCTTTGTAAATTCGTCGCATCCGCTACGACTATGACTGTATCTATATCTGAATTTTTTACCATCTTTAGAACAACGTTCTCGTCGTCCGAATTTCCAGACATACTATAAGTCCCAGGAAGATCGTAAATGCGTACTTTGTCACCTTTTCTTACTATTACAGCTTCATCAATCTCCACCGTAGTACCTGCATAGTTGGAAGATATGACTCCTACTCCAGTTAATCTTGAAAAAAGTGAAGATTTACCTACATTGGGTTGCCCAATAAGAGCCGCAGTGAACATACCATCTTGCATTAATCATCACCGATCTCCACGAAAACAGAAGAAGCTGTTTCCGAATCCAATGCAAATGTTGCATTACCTACATTGATGACCTTAGGGCCAGACTTTGAAATGTTACTGTAAATGTAAACTTCTCTTCCAGGAACAAATCCAAGAGAGATTAATTTTTTTATCGTGGCTGGTACATCACACTTGAGGTGAGATATTTTTCCCGTTTGGCCTTGTTTCATATCGCTCAACTTTGTGTTGATATTACAGCCTTCTTTAGAAATACCGTATTCTACACATGATTTACAATCATCGTTCGCGGGAGCTCCGATGATACGACACATCCTATAAGCGGATTCATCAGATATCGCATGCTCCATTTTATGAGCTTCCTCATGGGCAGCATCTGGCTCCATATCCAGAACATCGGTAAGAAAACGTTCCATGAGGTCATGCTTTCTACGAAGTTTCGTAGCGTATTCGAGGCCACTGGCGGTTAGCTCAGCACCACGATATTTTGCATATTTGACGAAACCTTCGTCAGAAAGTATTTTTATCATCTCAGATACACTGGCAGGAGATATCTTTAATTTATTAGCAAGGTCGTTGGTCTTCACCTTGCCTTCACCCTTTGTCATACGTAGGATCTCGATGAGATAATCCTCACGACTGCCAGAAATCATTATTCTCTGAATACACAGGTAGTTAATAAATTAAGCCCTTCCTAAATTAAAAAGAAATTAATCGACCAGGAATTTCCTGGCCGCTTTTATGTTTATTTTTTCTTAGCTTCTGCTTCTTGACGATTCTTCTCGCGCTCTGCTGCCTTAGCGTCCAACATTTCCTGCTTTTCATTCTCTATAGTCTCGATCTCATCGTATTTTGCTTTAATGTTCTCGCAAAAAGGTTGGTAATCGAATTTGTCGCCGCTCGAGAAAGCTTGATAAATCGTGTCACCTAATTCAGACTTCATTACGTCAATTTCTTTTTTGAGGTCACGAATCTTGCTATTGAATTTACTCTCGTCGATTCCGGCACCGATCTTGTTGGGTGCATTTTTAAAACCAGCGCTAACTTTATCCATAAAACCCATAATAATTCACTATCATATAATAGAAATATTTGTTTAATATACTATGTACCCGCGCATAGCGCGGGTAAAAGGTTTGTATATACTCAGGGAACAAGTTTATGATATGCGTACGCAGGCTCTCCGGCATTAAAACAGAATTGAATCGTGTCAAATTGCTTTTTTAACGCCTTAACGTCTGCCTTGACCTTTGCCGTGTCTTCTTTATTTTTGATAACACGTGCTATAAGTTCGGCAACTTCTTTCATCTCGCTTTCTTTCATGCCTATGCGTGTCATTTCCTGGGAACCTAATCTAAGCCCGGACGGACGTACGGCACTTGTATCACGAGGAAGCATGTTCTTGTTGCAGATGATGTTCGTATCCTCTAGAAGCTGAGCGCAATCCTTTCCACCGCCAAATTCTGATACGTCGACAGCTATGGCGTGAGACTGCGTGAAACCTAGATCAGGACAAAGCACGGGTATTCCTAACTCATACAGAGATTCACCAAGCTGGCGAGCGTTCTTGCATGCCTGTACAGCGTAATCCTTTGCAAAAACATCCATCTCAGCTAACGTCACCGCAAGAGCGGCCATGGCGTGAAGATGATGGCTTGACGTAACGCCAGGGAACACAGCCTTCTGTAGTTTCTTCTCTTGTTCGTCGGTAAGGTTCGAACCTAACAGTAATCCGTGGTTAGGTCCTGGGAAGGTCTTGTGTGTGGAAGACGATATTATGTTGACTCCTTCACGAAGGGGGTCTTGGAACTGTCCGCCTGCTATGAGTCCAAGCACGTGAGCACAATCCTCCCACACTAGACAATCAATCTCATTGAAAGTATCCTGAAGATCCTTAAGTGGCGGTGGGAACAAGAACACCGATAGACCGAACTGAGCGACCTTAGGCTTAACTTTCTTGAGTAGCTTGATGGTTCCGTCGACATCGATATTCATATTTTCCTCATTGAATGGGTAATTAACCGAATTGACGGCTCTTTGACCGAAGGCTCCGAACTCACATGTGGATA